>JAIMBJ010000045.1 GCA_023511455.1 Bacillota bacterium | reverse complement strand
CTGGAGTGCTGCTGAGTAACCTGCACCAGTTCCGCAATCGCCTGCGTGTTTTTCTGCGTCATCTCGCGCAGTTCGGCGATTGCCTGTGTGTTCTGCTGCGTGGCCTGCCGCAGTTCAGCAATCTCTTCCGTGTGTTGGCGCTGAACGCGCAGGATGTCCTCGACGGTCTGCTGCATGCGGGCAAAGCGTTCTTCTATCTCCTCGCGCAGCCCCCTTATTTCGGCATCGAGTGTGCGGAACCAGCGCTCGGTCATCGAATCCTGAACCTGCTGGACAGCGTTGCCCAGCACCTCAGCAACTCCCTCCGCTGCGCGCGGATCCATGACCTCTTTGAGCTTTTCGTAGATAGCCAGCGTGTCTATCATGTTGCCTCGCCTCGCTTTTTCTCACTGCAATTATACCACGAGCCGCCGATTTGACAGCAGACAAAGGAAGTTCCGGTTAGCGCAGCCGTTTGCCGGTGACCACCTCATAGGCGGCAAGCACGTTGTCCACCGGTGTATTGGGCTGGATGCAATGCGAAGGCGCAAAGATGTAACCGCCGTCCTTTCCGATAACCTCTACGCGGTGCTTCGCGTCAGCAATACACTCCTCGATGGTTCCGAAAGGCAACGTCTTCTGGGTGCTGATGAGCCCGCACAGCGTGAGTTTATCGCCAACCTCGCGCTTTATCTCTTCGGGGTTCATGCCGACCGGCTCGGGTTGCATGGCGTCCAGGATGTCCAGCCCCATCTCCACGAAACTCGGCTGCAGCTTGCGTGTGCTGCCGCAGCTGTGCATCATCACCTTGCACCCGTACTGATGCCCAAGGTCATAGAACTTCTGCAGACGGGGGCGGAAGAAGCGGTCGAACACCTCCGGCGAGACCATCGGACCCAGCTGATTGCCCAAATCCTCGCCCAGGCAGAGCACGTCAATGAGACCGTCTGCTGCCTCCAGTCCGCGCTTCACGAACTCATAGAAGAACTCCACCCGATGGTCAATGATGGCAACGCCCACCTCATCTTCGGTAAGGATGTCTATCAGCACCTGTTCCATGCCTCTGCCGCGGCTGACTCCGTTGATGATGTCAGGAATCCCAGCGTGTCCGAAGCACACCACGTAATCTCCCACCGCCTTGCAATCTTCTTTCAAATGGGAGAAATCGTAATCGTCCACTGAGGGCCACGGATATTCGTCCACCTCTCTCAGCGTCGTCATGGTGGCGAAAGGCAGTTCATACGCCTCCAGGTACTCGCCGAAGCCATACGATTGTCGCGTGTACCCGATGCCCCACTCGTCGTAATAAGCCACCTTGCTACCCGGCTCAGGCTGGCGCAACGGCTTCTTTCGCGGCACCCACACCGTTCGGAAATCCACCTCCAGCACCTCCAGCAGGTTCTGCCCGGGGAACCGTTCCTGCAGCTTCGCTTCGAACTCTGGAGTGGTGTAGAACTGAATGGGCGGACGGTCGGGCTGTTTGTGCGCGACGCAAGTGTAAAACCGCTCTTTGGGGCTCATCCATGACATCACAGTATACCTCCTCTCCCGTTCCTGGACACTTTTTTCGCGTCTCAATGCGCAGACGCCTGCACGTGTCTTCAGCTGATGCTCGCCACTCTGGCGAAAGCGTCTATCGCGCGGGTAATGTCCTCATCGTCGACGTCCTTGTGGGTGACCAGTCGGATGGTATGTGGAAACACGTCCAGACATAGCACGCCCAGAGTTTCCAGCTGCTGCACGATGCGTCGTGCCGGCTGTTGAGTTTGCACATACACCATGTTGGTTTGCACCGTCGCCATATCCACCGAGAAGCCAGGCATGTTCGCGATTGCCTCCGCCAGTCGGCGGGCGCGCTGGTGGTCGTCTGCCAGACGGTCGATCATGCTGTCCAGCGCGACCAGTCCCGCCGCTGCCAGCACCCCTGCCTGCCGCATCGCCCCACCCAGTATCTTACGCACGCGCCGCGCCTCCTCGATGAACGCCTGCGAGCCACACAGCATTGACCCAACCGGACACGCCAGTCCCTTCGATAAGCAGAACATCACCGAGTCGGCACACGCGGCGATCTCCTTCGCGGGTACGCCCAGCGCCACAGAGGCGTTGAAAATGCGTGCCCCGTCCAGATGCACTGCCACACTGTGCTGCTGGGCGAGATTCCATATCTCGCGCATGTAATCCAGCGGCAATACCACCCCGCCCGCCGCGTTGTGGGTGTTTTCCATGCAAATCAGGCGGGTAGGTGGCACGTGGTCGTCACCGGGGTGGATGCGTCTGGCATATTCCTCGACGGGCACGATGCCCCGCTGGTTGGACAATGTGTGCAGCTGCACGTTGCTGATGAACGCCGCCGCGCCCAGTTCCCATTTCACGATGTGGCAATCCTCGTCGAGCAGCACCTCATCGCCGGGGCGGGTGTGAACTTTAATCGCGATTTCGTTCCCCATCGTGCCGGACGGCACGAACAGCGCACCTTCCTTACCCAGCAACTCCGCTGCCCGCTCCTGCAAACGGTTGATGGTCGGGTCCTCCCCATACACGTCGTCGCCGACCTCGGCGTTTGCCATCGCGCGACGCATCTCCGGGGTGGGCACGGTGACGGTATCACTGCGCAAATCCACCAGACGATGCATGATAGCCTCCCCTGTTGAGAGAATATTCCCTCTACAGGATACACTGTGCCCGTTTCAAAATCAACGTTATGGAGGTTGAGATGCGGGACCTGAACGCTCTGTTGGAGACGGTGCGCGCGGAGGCACAAGTGCCCGCGCTGGCGGCAGCCCTTATAGAAAAGAACAGACTGGTCGCACTTGGCGCCGCAGGGAGACGTCGCGCGGACAAGGACGACCAGGTACAACGCGATGACCGATTCCATATCGGCTCCTGTACTAAATCCATGACAGCCACTCTGGTCGCCCGTCTGGTGGAGGTGGGCAAGCTGGATTGGTCAAGTACGGTGGCCGAGGTGCTGTCGGATATCCGAAGAGACATCCGTCGCGAATACTGGAAGGTCACCGTAGAACAGTTGCTCACACACCGCTCCGGTATGCCGCAAAACCTGAGTGCTCACCGCCAGCTGTTTTCTCGAGTCTGGAACCGCTCTGCCACTCAGCGGTTGCAGGCGGCGCGAATCACCCTGCAGGAGAAGCCCGTTGCCAGCCCGGGTGAGAAGACCATCTACTCGAACGGCGGCTACGTGGTCGCAGGTCCAATGGTGGAGGCGGTCATGGGCACGACGTGGGAAGAACTGATGCAGGAACACCTGTTTCGCCCTCTGGGAATAAAAAGCGCCGGGTTCGGCGCGCCGACGGCTGGGGCATGGGGGCATCGTTCTGTGGCGGGTAGATACTCGCCGGTGCCTCCATCTCCCCTGGCGGATAACCCTCCTTTTCTCGGTCCTGCGGGTACGGTACACCTCTCCCTGCCAGACTGGGCGCGTTTCGCAATCCTGCACTTAAAGGGCGCGTCTGAAGAAAACCCTCCCCTGCTTGGCAAGGCGACCTTCGTGAAGCTGCACACCCCACCAGCAGGCAGCACCTACGCCATGGGATGGGGTGTATCGCGTCCATCCTGGGCTCAGGAGACCGCACTGCAACACGCGGGCAGCAACACCATGTGGTTAGCCCAGATTCTGCTCTTGCCTCGCTCACGAAGAGGATTCCTGGTAGCCACCAACGCTGGAGACGAACGGGCAAGCGGCGCCGTGCGCCGTGTGATGGAGGTGCTGAGGCAATAGCGATTGCGGTCGCGAGGCACAGGAAAAATCGCCCGCTGTGGCGAACTGAAAAGTTAAGCAACCTGCAGGAGGTTAAGCAAATGGGCAAGTTCGGCATTGCATTGCAGACCTATACCGTGCGCGACGACATGGCGCGTGATTTCAAGGGGACGCTGCAGAAAGTAGCAGAGATGGGTTACCCGGCGGTGCAGCTTTCCGGTACGGGTGGCATGAGCATTGAGGAAGCCCGGCAGTTTCTCGATAGCCTCGGACTGAAGGTGTTCGGTGGGCATTTCGGCATCGACCAGCTGGAAAATGAACTGGATAGCGTGCTGAGTCTGGCGCGAGGGCTGGGCATGGAGTACATCGTGGTGCCCTGGATGCCTGAAGAGCTGCGCAAGGACGCCGAAGGCTGGAAGAACGTTGCCAAACGCATGAACGCTATCGGTGAAAAGGTCGTGGCGGCAGGCTTCAACTTCTGCTACCACAACCACTCGTTCGAGTTCCAGAAGTTCGACGGCAAGTACGGGCTGGACATCCTCTTCGAGAACACCGACCCGAAGCTGGTGCAGTCGGAGCTGGATACCTACTGGGTAAAGCATGGCGGCGAAGACCCTGCCGAATATATCCGCAAGTACGCCGGGAGAGTACCCCTGTTGCACCTGAAGGATATGGCGCAAGACGGCAGCTTCGCCGAGGTTGGGCACGGCATTCTGGACTGGGACGCTATTTTCAAGGCGGCGGAAGAGAGCGGGGTGCAGTGGATGGCGGTAGAACAGGATGTGTGTCAACGCCCGCCTCTGGAAAGCGCAAAGCTCAGTCTGGAGTTCCTGAAGTCCAAGGGATTACTGTAAGCGACAGCGTGGAGGGCGAAGATCCTGCCGAGCCGTACCCCTCCCCCTCCGCGAGGAGAGACGGAGTAGACGGCTCACCCGGAGATTCGCCCTCCAGCATGGGTATGTCACTGTGAAACCTCAACAACAGGCAGACATGTATGGCAACAACTATCTGGCAAAGAATACGTGCAGAATCAGAAGCGCGAGAAGAGGCAGTTTCCGCACAGCGTGGTGTGACCCTCCGTGCGGTGGTTATTGGGGTTATTCTTGCTCCGCTGATTGCATGGTTTAACATCTCTATCGAAGCCATTCGTTACGCAGGGCAACCGACAACCATCTCGTTGTTTCCACATATCCTGTTTGTGCTGCTCTGTCTCATCGCGGTGAACGCCGTGGTCGGGCGCATCGTGCCACATTGGCGCTTCTCACCGGCGGAACTGATGACCGTCTACTTCTTTACCCTGATGACCGCAGTAATGGCGTCGCACGACCTGATCGAGGTCATCACCCCCATACTGACCTATCCGTTTAAGTACGCCAACCCTGCGAACCGCTGGGAGAGTGAGGTCATCCCCTACCTGCCGAAGTGGTTGTTTGTGAGCGATACTGACGCAGTAGATAAATACTACATCGGTAATGCCAACTTCTGGAACGGGCGGGACCTGCGCATCTGGACACCACCGCTGCTCATCTGGACGGGCTTTTTCACGGTGCTGGCGTTCGGCATGTTCTGCCTGAACGTGCTGCTGCGCAAGCAGTGGACCGACCGCGAGAGGCTGTCTTATCCTCTGGTGCAGCTGCCTCTGGAGCTGGTGCAGCCGCGCGTGCCGGTGTTTCAGAACCGCCTGTTCTGGATTGCCTTCACGCTGGCGGCGGTGAACGACATCTGGTTCGGGCTGAACCGGCTGTTCCCCAGCATCCCCCAGCCGTACGTGCGCTGGCAGACGCTGGAACAGTATATCACCACCCCGCCGTGGAACGCCATTGGCTGGCTGCCCCTGGCCTTCTTCCCGTGGATTGTGGGCATTGGGGTGCTGTTGCCGACCGACCTGCTCTTTTCCTGCTGGTTCTTCTTCTGGCTGTGGAAGCTACAGCCCATTATCGCTGCCTATTACGGCTGGAACCAGATACCCGGCTTCCCCTACGTGAACGAGCAGTCTTTCGGGGCGTACATGGGCATCGCGCTGTTCACGCTGTACACCGCACGCAAGGCGCTGGCGCACGGTTTCTCGGCAATCTGGCGCGGTTCAGACGGTACGGACAAAGGGGAAGCGTTGCCCTATCGCTGGGCAGCGCTGGGCTTTCTGGCAAGTCTCGTGGCGATATATCTCTTCTTCCTCTCCACCGGCATGAGCGGCTGGGTCATCGTCCTCTCGCTGCTCATCTATCTCGCCATCTCGCTGGCGGTAACACGAATGCGCGCCGAGCTGGGTCCACCAGCGCATGACCTGCACGACTCGGGTCCACAGCGGCTGATACCACTGCTGTTCGGGGTGGAGAACCTGAAGCGGCAGGACCTGGTGATGTTCGCGCCGATACAGGGGTTCAACCGCGCCTACCGCGCCCACCCGATGCCCACGCACATCGAGGGCTTGCGCGCCGCCGAACGCACCCGTTCCTCCATGCGAGCGATGTTTTGGGTGCTGGTGTTCGCGGTGTTCTGGGGCACGTTGACCGGCTTCTTCGTGAACGTGCATCTGCATTACCAGTGGGGCGCAGCGTCCAAGGCGGATACCCCGTACGTCAGCACTATCTTCGGCAGAGAGCCGTATGACCGCATCACCTCACTGCTGTCAGGTTCAGTCTCCTCGCTGCAACAGCGTAACGTCATCTGGGCGATGATGGTGGGTTTCGCGGTGACCGCGGTGCTGAGTATCCTGCGCATGAACATCGCCAACTTCCCCCTGCATCCGGTGGGCTACGCCATCTCCAGTAGCTGGAGTCTGAGCGTGCTGTGGTTCTCGCTGCTGGTGGCGTGGGTGTGTAAGGTGGTCATCATGAAGGTCGGCGGTCTGCGCTCGTACCAGCGGGCAATTCCGTTCTTCCTCGGACTGGTGCTGGGCGAATGTACGATGGGTAGCCTGTGGATGCTGGTGAGCATCTTTACCGGCACCAAGACCTTCATCGTCTGGCCTTACGGATAAGGAGGGTGTGCACATGTCTCACGTGAGTGCAAACGAGAGGATTATGCTGGGCTTTATCGGCACGGGCGGACGCGGGCAGCACCTGATGCGGGTGGCGATGGCGAACCCCGACGTGCAAATCGCCGCCGTGTGTGACGTGATGGAACAGCGTCTGGCGCAGGCTGTGCAGCTCACCGGAGGTAAAGCCACGCCTTATAAGGACTTCCGCCGCCTGCTGGAGCGGAAGGACCTGGATGCGGTGTTTGTGACCACGCCCGACCACTGGCACTGCATCATGACCATCGCCGCATGCGAAGCGGGCAAGGATGTGTATGTGGAGAAGCCACTGGGGCACAATGTCGCGGAGGGACGCGCGGCGGTGAACGCCGCCAAACGGTTCAACCGCATCGTGCAGCACGGCACGCAGCAGCTCAGCGGACAGCACTATGCCGAGGCGCGTGAACTGATACGTTCCGGCGTGCTGGGTAAAATCACGCACGTGCGTGTGTGGAATGCGTGGAACGAGTCACCCGACGGCATCGGTAATCCGGGTGACACCGAACCACCACCCGATATCGACTACGACCTGTGGCTGGGACCTGCGCCCAAACGTCCCTTCAACCCCAACCGCTGCTACGCACCCGGCTACTGGTTTCAGTGGGATTACTCGGGTGGGCACATGCTGGCGTGGGCGATACACCATATCGACACCGTGCACTGGGTGCTGGGAGTTACCGCACCGCGTCTGGCGGTGTCCACCGGTGGCAAATATGCTTTACGGGACAACCGCACCACGCCCGATACGCAGGATGCACTGCTGGACTATGGCGATTTCCATGTGCAGGCGTCGGTCTACCATGCGAATGCACACCCCATCGAGGGTAGCGGGTATGGAATCGCCTTCTACGGTACGAATGGTACCATGCGTCTGCTGCGGGAGGGCTTCGAGATATATCCCGAAGGCGACCGCACCCGTCCCATGCAGCGTGGCGGCAGTCCACAGGATGAACCGCATGTGCGCAACTTTCTGAACTGCGTGAGAAGCCGCAAGCAGCCAGTAGCGCCGATTGAGTGGGGACACTGGTCCACGAACGCCATGCATCTGGCGAACATCGCCCTGCGCACAAGGCGGGCGGTGCACTGGGACGCCAAACAGGAGATAGTTATCGGCGACGAGCAGGCGAACCGCTACTTGTGCCGTATCTACCGCAAACCGTGGGGGCAGTACGTGTGGCGCTATCTATCGCCAGCGCACAAAAGATACTACCGCGAGGGCTGAACAGAAAGGCGTGAGTTGGTGGGAGCGCAGACGGGGATGTTCATCACGGAGAGACGTTTAACGGCTCGTCGGGAGCCTCGCCCCCCAAGTGGAGTCTGGCGGGCTTACGGAACACCCTCCTTATCCGTTCATCCAGAACTCCGGCGGTTACCAGAGCGCACCATCGTCAACCCTCCCCATCCCCACTGTATCCATTGCCACCTCCACGGCGTCTGCGCACTGCCCTGCTGATGACGCAGCACCCCGAACACGTCATACAGGTTGTTGCTCACCACCCCCGCCGAGTTGTTGGTAATGACCTGCGCCGTGCCTAACGGGTCAAAGTGATGCCATTCACTGTTTCGACGCACCAGCGAGATGCCTTGCAGATACAGCGCACTCACCGTCCAGCTGCCACCCTCCAGCGGCTTCTGCTGCTCCACCAAGTCGCCAGCACCGCACGCTACCCCGCAGGGATACCGCGTCCATACCCCGTTCAGGTAGTCCTTGCGCCAGCGACGACCGCCGTCAAATCCGTAGCCATACTCATACGCCAGCTGCACGTTGCCCCCGCCGTAGTCCCGACGGATGCGAACCAGCCTGCCCTCCTCGTCATACTCCAGCAGCCGCGTGTAGCCCGGCCCCGGAAAACTCGCCAGCGTGCCGTCGGCGTTCCAAACATACGTCTCCGTCGTGTTGGTCGCTGCGTCCACCACCTGTATCAGCCTGCCCGCGCCGTCATACGTATACGTGCCACGATGCGACAGATGGTGAAGGTTTTGAAAGCCTTCAGGAACTTCCTGACGCCACCCTCTGGAAAGATGCTCTACTGCAGTCAATATATCAAACTCGTGTTGGATTGGTCAAGGCATTTTTGCGGGGGTCAGCGGGAAATTGTTGAAAAAATCTTCTGGCGGAGGTGGTGGTTTGCCCTCACCCCCTGCCCCTCTCCCGACGCTGCGGGAGGAAGGGAGGGCGACCTCACCCCGTCCCCTCTCCTGCGAGGAGAGAGGCGTTCTGCACTCCCCCTTCCCCTGCGGGGAAGGGGGCTGGGTACACACGAAAACTTACGGACTGTTCTAACAGCGGCGACGCCTTAGCCGATGAATGCCACAGTTGCTCCGATCAGCGTGCAAAACAGGTTCACCACATCGTTATCTATCCATCGCCAGCCGCCAGTATGTACAGCAGGCACCCCGCAATGCTCCGAGCGCTCCACCGTCTCTCCGCACGCGGCGCACCGGTACCGCGCCTGAACCGTGCCGCCCAGCACGCTGTCCAGCAGGCTGCCGAGCAGTCCGCCCACCGTGACCATGACCACCTGCCCGAATCCTAGCGGGTGCACCGCCCACGCAACAGCCGCCACCACCGCACTGCCAGCACCGCCTGCCAGCAGACCCAGCGCGGTCACCCCGCCCGAATCGCCCGTTTGCAGGGGGCGCAGGGTGAGCACGTGGCGCGGTAGCACAGGGGATAGCGCGCCGATCTCGCTGCTACACGTGTCCGCATTGGCGGCGGCGTACGCCCCGGCGAAAGCCATCCACCAGTGAAAGTCGCCCGTCAAAGCGTACACAGCGATGCACACCGTAGCAACACCGCCGTTGGCGATCACCTGCGCTGCCTCCCGCCGGCGCTGTGAGCAATTCCATGCGCCGTTTTCGCCCGGCATGCCAGCGGCTGAAGGCACTGGAGGTCACGAAGAAGGTCAGTAACACTGTCGCCGCCTGCCAGCCTCCCGCCCCAAAGGTAACCCATCCCACCACGAACGCCGCCAGCGCGCCCGATGGGGAGAGCCACCGCCATCGGAGGGCAGGCAGCACTACTGCCGCGGCGAGAAACGCAGCCAGCAGGAGGGATACGACCAAACTCTGCACCTGCCCTTCGCTATCGGCGGATGCCGACGAGCGTTTTCAGGTACTTGGGGTCGGTGATGCGGTCAATTGCCACGCGACCGCGCCCCCGCGCGGCGTGGATGAAGTAGCCGTTGCCGATGTAGATGCCAGTATGCGAGATAGGCTGCTTGCTGGAACGGAAGTAGAGCCGGTCACCCGGCTGCACCAGTGAGAGGTCGGGAACAGGAGTTCCCACCTGCGCCTGATGCCTGCCAAGGCGTGGCAGGCGGATGCCGTTGAGGGCAAACACCTTCTGCACGAAGCCCGAACAGTCCAGTCCGTTGAGCGAAGTTCCACCCCAGCGGTAGGGGATGCCCAGAAAACGCAGCGCGGTCTGCACAATGCGTTCTCCCAGCGCACCCGTTGACGTTGGGCTGGCTGGCACCACCTCATAGTCCAGCAGCCGCACGTGCTGGCGCGGAACCCAGCCCACGCTACCGTCCGCCATCAGCACCCCGTACCATGCGCCCGCCTGGTGCGTCACGGCGAGATAGGTCATCGCCTCACAGCGGGCGTACAGCCTACCATGTACATTGCGGCTGGCGTAGATGGGAGCTGGGCTGGTGGTTACCCCAAGCCGTCCGATTGCCTGTGTGGTGCGCGGTGGGCTGGAACGCGATGGTGTCCCGGTCGGCGTTGGTACAGGGCGTGGCGGTTCCGGCGGCGGGACAGGTAGCTCGATCGACAGGTAGGTATCCGCCCCTGCCACCATCGTGAAGAGGCAGAGACAGGCTACTGTTGCCACACGCAGAGGGCTTTTAACTATCTCCACGACTATTCCTTTTCTCACTGTACCAACCGCAACCAATCCCCGAAAATGTAGTACATCCGGTCGAAGAGCAGCGCCATACGCGCCATAATGGTTGTTCCAAAAATCGCGCCAAATGCCACCATCATCACCCACCGCCCGAACTGCGCGGAGTTGCGGATGGCTCTACTCTTCTGCTCAAACGAGAAGAAGAAATAGCTCATGACCGTTACAAGCACAACCATGAAGATAAGGTTGTTGATCCCCCGTGCGATGTCCACTGCGCCGTCCGGCGTGGTCACGTAGAGGGGCCGGAACGAGTCGGACAGCTGGGGCAGGTAGGTGTTGGCAAAAATCTGGAACGTCTGACCTGCCGAGAAGCCCATCAGGAAACCGATGGGCAGACGGCTCAGCCAGTTGTGTTTTCGGCTGTGGATGAAGTAGAACAATAGCCCAAACATGAACACGAACGTCCAGTACCACTCCCCTTTCTCGAAGACGGGGCGGTAGAGGAAGGGGTCGAGGATGTTCTTAACCAGCGCGACGATCGAGAAGCCCGCCGCCAATCCGATGAAGATATGCTCGAAGAACCGATAGACGGCGTTCTCACGGTAGATAAGGCTCATTAACGCCAGAGTGCAGATTGCCCCGATGTAAATGCCCGGACGAGAAAGAAAGTCCTGCCACAACTGTTCCATTCGTTACGACCTCCGCCTTCGTGACGCAAAGTAGCCGATATTTCCAATCACAATGAGTAGCATAATCAGCACGTGTGCCAGCGAGATGCTACCCATTCCCACCGACGCCAGCCCCGGCTTGCGCAGCAGGCTCTCGTATTCGGCAGCTCCGCGCATCCCTTCCATCGTGCCCACAATCTGCCCCGATGCCAAATAGGGATAGGTCTCGGGCACCATCACCGAGGTCGGGCAGAAACCAAACTTCAGGTCGGGATTAACGCCCACCACCAGCCCGATCCAGCTCGCATAGATACCGCTCGCGGCAATCTCCACAATGGCGTGCACGTCCTTGATGTCCCGAATGCCCTGCATGACGGGCATGTCTTTGGTCGGCTTGCCGTCGTAGTCCTTGTCGAAGGTGCCGGGGATATCGCGCACCATCGACTTCATCACCACCTCTGCCTGCGGACGGAAGCCCCAGTGCACCCAGTCCTTACCGTACTCGTAACCATACTCTTGCGCCAGCCGTTTGGCGATGTCTAAAGAGAGTTGTGTGCCCTGCACGTCGAAGGAGAAGACCGCCACGCGCAGTCGCCGTTGCATCGCATGGCGCAGGATGGCGATGGTCTGGGGCATGTTCTCGGCGCGGGTGCCGCCGCTCCACGTGCTGCTGATGATGATGAAACCATTAGGCGGTATCGACTCGATGGCGTCGTATAGCCGTTGGGTCGATGGCATGGTCACGGTCGGCAGGCGTATGGGCAAAAACAGCGGCGCGATGATGACCACGAGAAGCAGGGCATACAGGATGCGACGGTCAATGGATTGTAGTTTTTGCCAGACACTTCCCTGCATGTCTAAATCTCCTTTTCGAAGTATGCTCCTCGCTCGAGGCTCAGCCAGATGCGCAACGAGATTGCCAAACCGCCAATGCCCAGTCCGAAGGCGATGGCGCGCAGCGCGGCGGCGTTCAGCACGGTCAACAACCACTCTTTGACAACTTCCAGACGCAAGAAATCCCACGCGCCATCACGCGGTATCCACGAAGTCAACGCCAGACCGACAGGCACCTGCGCCAGCATCACCAGAAACGCCGCGGTCATCAGGATAGTGGCTTCTATCGAGCGGATGCGGAAGGCGCGGTAGGAGGCAGACACGATGTAAAACGCAATCAGCGAGAACATGGTGGCATCCATGTTAATCAACATGCCTTCAAAAAGCACATTGAACACCTTTTTGGCGGTGGCGTTATCGCTGTACTTGTCCATCAATCCGAAGACGACCATCGCCACCATTGCCGTGAGCAAAGCAAGGCTATTGTACCAGCCGCTGCGCAGACGGACAATGTTGCGCCCATGCACGCGCAGCAAGCTCAAGATACCCAGCGTTAAGGTCATCCCTGCCAACAGACTACCCAGCTTGCTTGCAGACACCAGATAATCGGTAAGGAAGTTTTTGTTGGTTGCCTTGTCGATGGGCCAGAAGAACTCAGTCGCGTAGAAAAGCCCTGCGAGGAACGTGACGATGGCAATCAGGGGCTTCCTTGCCCGTGAGGGTAGGTTAATCAGCAGAATCACCACAAGGATACTGAAAACCACCGCGCCCGCCACATAGTACGGTACGGCACTGAGCGGTTTAGGCGCGAAGAAACGAACCAACGGATCGAGCATAGTCCCCCCCTAACGAATGGTAAAAAGGTCTACAAGCCACTTGCCTGCGTCACCCAGCACCGGCACGTTCAGGGCGACAAGCGTGGCGGCAATCGAACCCAGCACGCACAGCGAAGCGACCAGCAGCTTACCGAAATCCTGTCCGACCAGACTGCCCAGCATAGTTGGGTTGCGCGAGATGTACGCGCTTGCTGCGTAATACTCGTCGCCGATGATGGTGTAGTCACAGGCGGCGATAAAGAACGGAATTTGCGTGGTGTGGATAGTGCCTGCAACCTGAATCGCCCCCACCATATTGCCTGTCTCCGCAAAAATCAGCGACTCGGCGAAAAACTCCCCGAACATGAAAGAAGTAGCGATTTTCTCGCGCTGGATCAAACCTGCCACGCCGGAGGCAAAGGCAAACTGGCGGTCGGAAAGGAAGCGGATCGAGTCTGGGTCAAAGCGTTCGGGATGTCCTTCCGCCTGATAGGCGTCCCGGATGACCTCTTCTGCGACGGTATACACCGTCGGGTCTGCCACCGGCATCAGGATGCGGTTGCCGAACTTGGCGGTGGAGCGGGCGATATAGCTGAATATGCTCAACGCCTGCAAAGCCACGATGCCGAACCCGCCAATGCCCGGCACCATCAGCACGGGACGCCCCATTTCGGTGGCGCGCCCGATGGCTTCATCGATGGCGTTCAGCCCCGGGATGCGCCGGATGAACAGCTCTTTGCCCCGTTGTGCGGAGATAATCCGCCAGATGATGATGATGGCAGTCAACACCTCCACAATCAACACGGGCCAGATTTTCTCAAAGGCGTGTTGCATCCGATTGCTCCTGTCCTTTTTCGTGTTCTAGCTGTTCAATGCGTTCAATCAGCAGTTCCACATTCTCCCGCTTTTCCAGCAGTCGGCTGTAGCGGTGCACGTTCTCTAACCCCAAGAAGGGAGCGAGAAACGGCGTGAGCACAATCAACGACTGGCTCGCGACGAACGACAGCGGCTTGTTCAGCTCCAGGAACAACACTGCCGGAGCTGCCATCCCTCGCTGCACAATGCCCTGCGCGATGCGCTCCAGAATGGCGTCGCGCTCCTCGTCGCTCAGCTCATCTTCTTGCCAGCGGTCGATTCTCTCCAAAAGGCAATCGCCTCCAGCACCTGTTCCCGGTTGTCGCCAAACCGCAGGTATACGCCCCGAAAGGGCTCCAATCGCGAACGCGGTGGCAACGGGCTCAGCTTCACACCGTCTGCAGCCACGGTAACGTACTTCACCCGCTCCCACGGGATGTCAAACGCTGCTCCCAGATACCGTACTGCCGCGCCCTTCTCGCTGACCGTGTAGCGAACCGGCAACCAGTAATCGCGCGTCGCCAGCCACAGCAACACCAGCGCGAGCAAGCCCATGCCCGCACTGCGAAACGCCACACCTACCAGCACCGCCGCCAGCACCATCACCCCTGCAGCACCCCATGCCTTTTGGGGTTGCTGGCGCAACAGGTGCACTGTCCATTGCAGAGTATGGCGCGTCGCCTGGTCGTCGTTCATCCGCAGGATACCGTTGCCGGAGACCCCGCGTTATTATAGGGAGAAACACTCTCCATGTCAAGGAAACTATTCTGCGCCATGCAAGTGTATCCCTGCCCCTGAGATGGGGCTGATGTCAGCGGCTTACGGGCATCGCCACGAATACACACCGTCTCTCGCGGGAAACGCCAGCCTGTCAAACGCGCGTACAGGCTTTTTGCCCAGCAATTGCCAGTCGGCAAAGTCGAGCATCGCCTGCCAATCCGCCAGCGAGTGCTCGTGTTCACCGTCGCGGAACCAGATACCGATGCGCTCTTCCGCCTTCAGGAAGCGGTACACCTCTTTGGCGGCGAGGTAAGTCACCTGCGTGCCTTCAGGGTTCGCCCACAGGTCGCCCAGAGCTTCCGTACTGATTAACGCACGTGGAGCCACCAGCGCCTTCACGGTGTGCTGGTCAAAAGGCAATCGTTCTACCCTGCCGATGAACTGCGCAAAGCGCGAGTGGAACCAGTAAGGGAAGTTGCGCAGGATGTCGGCAATGGTTTCGCTGCCCTGCGCCTGATAGCGATAACATCCCGCGCCGCCGCAGCCCGAGTTGTTGGGAGCGGTCAGCGCGATGCGTTCCTCGGTCGCCCCTGCCAGCAGGGCGGTCTTGCCGCCGCGCGAGTGCCCGGTGACGGCAATCCGTCGGCTAGCGACATACGGCTGGGTAATCAACCAGTCCACCACGCGGTGGAAGCCCCACGCCCATGCCGCCAGCCTGCCGCCCTCGTAGTCGGGGTATGCCTCATAGATGCCTTTGCGCTCCGCGCTGTCGGGGGCGATGTGCGTGCGGTCAAAAAAGGCCAGGATGTAGCCCCGCTTCAGCACTTCCTCCACGATTTCGCCCTTCGGTTCGCCCCAGCACAGGTCGCCGTCGATGATAGCTGGCAGTCGTCCGCCGCGCTTCGGGCGGTAAAGCAGCAGACGCACCGCAAGGGGAACAGGCGTTTCGATGTGCAGGCGGTATTCGGTGCGTGTGGCTTTGAGGTGCGGCATTTCCCTCTGGTCCACGATTTCCGCTCGCACTCCGCGCGGTTTGGGGGGTAGTTCGCCGTATTCATAGTGCAGCACCATCGCCTGCCAGTACTCGCGTAGGGGTTTCCATTCGCGCGACGAGGCGATGCGCTTACCATCAGCACGCACAAAGGGGTCGGGCAGCTCCCTCTGCACGGGCAGCTGGTCAATAGAAGGATAATGATGCACCTCCATCCGATTTCCTCCTTTAGAGTACTCTCTGTCCGGTTGCGCCGACGGGCCAGCTCGCTGGAATAGCGCGCTCTCTCAGGCTGATTTCTGCTTCAGAGGAACCTGCACCGTGAATCCGGTGGACTCATCGGTAAATCGGAAATCCAACCCGTGTAGAATACCCAGTTGTTCGTTGGCGTTGAGCAATTCGATCCCGAAGATACGTCCGTCTGGCGCGATGTCCACCAGCACCTCATCGCTCAGACGGACGGTTTCTATCTCCTCAGAGTGCTGCCGGAAGCGAATGTAGGCGACATTGTACTTCGGGTCATACCGGAGTTCCACAGGATATCCCTCCTCAAAAGTACTTCACGATGACTGTAACAACAACAATTGTAACATCTTCTTCAGCGGCGTAGACTTCGACCTGCTTGGTCGGGTAAACACGCCCACGCCATGTCCCGCTCTGCGCAAAGTTGCGGCGGTAACCACATCGCCCAAATTTGGCAGAGAACTGCTCGCCCTCCTGAACGGTTGTTACCACCTCTTCCTCAGTAGCCCCGCGTTCGCTCATTCGTTCTCAGGTGTGAGGATGTATCCAGACATGCCGTTTTGCGTTTTCGTTACCAGCTACCATTGTCAGGCGAAGCACTGCTACTTACGCAGCATAGGAAACAACCCCCAGCTCCACGTTAGCATCTACCGCAGCGAGGGTTGCCTCCACACGCCGCATAACACTGTCTTCGAGAAGGTAAGTACCGCACTGGTTGCACTGGAACACTGGTACCTGCCTCACGATTACTATTCGCTTTTTCCCGACCTTAAAAGGTAAATCGGACTCCGTTGGTTCCAGTACTCCTCCACACACATGGCATTTCATATTGTTTTCCTCCTGCGATAGTTATCCTCCCACCTTTGTGGGTCCGGACGATAGACAGTAATAACCCGAACATTGTTGCCATCTCTATCCAACGCAAACAGGATGTGGATTGGTTCTGTATGACACTCAGCTCGAACTAGACAGCTGGGCAGGTAGCGGGAAGCCTCACTTTGCGTGTAGCGTTCGATAACCTCTTACGTATCCACGCTATCGCGCACCATGAGGCGGTCTATCTCGCGCTGTCTTAATCGCATGTTCACGTGGTATGTCCAGAACACACGTCCGTGACGCACACAGTCCTGGATAAACTTCAGGTCATCACTTGCTCGTTCCACATCCATTATATCTCCGCACAGACCTGATGTTCATATCGCTGTTGCTCGGTGTGGGCGAAGCTGGCTTGAATTATCACAAACTAGTCCAGACACAGAACGGTTTAGAGGCGTTCGCCCACGATTTGAACTGCTTTTTACTCCAGAATGGACTTGCCCTGCTCGTCGTACCAGCCGTAACGCTCGCGCATCTCCAGCATCAACAGGTAACGTTCCAGCGGCAGCCCTTTGAATGCGACGTTCGTGTGGCGTACACATAGCCCCCACCCGGCATGCCGTGTTTCAGCACATACTTGCAGTTCTCGATAATCTCCTCTCCGGTACCCGTCTGCAGCAGGCTACACTGCACCCCGCCCAGCAGGCACAGCTTGTCCCCTGCCAGCGCTTTCACCTTCGCGATATCCATCTCCTTCGCCTGACTGTCGATGGAATGCAATCCGTGTGGCTCTGCCTCCACAATCTGGTCCAAGATGGGCATGATGTTGCCGTCGGTGTGCTTGATGACATACAACCCCATTGCCCTGTAGCCCGCCACGAGCTCCTTCAGGTAGGGCGTGACGAACCGCCGGAACATACGGGGAGAAAGGAATGGTCCATCATTAAACGCATAGTCCGCGCACAGGGCAAAGCCGTCAATGCCGTATTCTTCCCGCAGGCGTTTTCCCCTCTGCAGCGCCCATTGCACATTCCGTTTCGCCGTATCGTGCATTTCATCCGGTCGCTCGAAGAAGGCGGTCGCCACCTCGACCATATCGCTGCCGGAGGGGATGGCGAACGTCGCGTCGCCGTGCGCAATCAGCAGGTATTTGTCGCCAACGAGGTCGCGGATGAACCGGATGGTCTGCCCAAGTCCATCATCATCGGGAGCATGGACAATCATGATGATGCTGTAATCCAGTCGCTCGGCAACCTCGATGTACAGTTCGGCGTTTTCGCGCAACATTCGGTCACGTTCGGCGCTGCTGGCATTCTGGAACTCATGCCAGTGATGATATTCCTTGCCCAGCAGCTCCTGGGTGAGCTGGAACTCCAGTTCGAAGGTCGGTACCATGCTGTTCGGACGCGGCGGCTTCCGCTCCAGTGCCCAGATAGCCTGCTGTTTGGGAGTGAGAATATCGCTCATAATACGCAATCGACCCTCCTGCTAGCCTCCTGAACCGAATACACCGCCGGGGGCTGCCATTCCTGCGTGCCAGAAGGGCGATGGGCGTACGCCGGGCACGCAGAGGAATCTCTTGCGCGGCGTACGCCATGATATCACGTTAGCGGCCAGATGCTGGTCATGAGGGAGCACGACCATCCGAGAAGACGGAACCCTGACGGGTTGCTATCGCGTGGACGCGGGCGGAGCCGTTGGTGAACCCGTGCCCATCTGGATACGCCGTTGCACATCGGGCGGCGGACCACCCTCTGCACTGGGGATGCTCGATGGGGACCTGGTTTTCCAGTAGAAGATTGCCCCCACAATGACGAGTACGACCAGAATGACGGCCACAGCCGCCGCGGGAGAAATCTCTTTTCGCACCGTCTGCCTCCTCTTGATTGGACGGGGACAGCACGCGCTGCCCCCATCCGAAGATCTCTGTTACCGATATGCGGGTGGAATGGCGTTAGACAAAGCCACCAGGTCGTACGCGCCGCGCGGCGATACGCAGTAAGGACTGCCCTCCGGGCAATCGGTGTTCGGGTCGTTGCTCAGGTTCCACATAAAGCTGTTCGTCTGAATAGTCTGTTGCAGCCGATGGAACTTCGCATGACCGTCTGCGAACACCCAGTTGCCGCCCTTATTGTGCCAGAAGGGGAGACTACCTCCGCCGGAGTCGTAATTCCAACCAAACGTCCATGTACCGAGATCTGGCCAGAAGTCGCGTGTCTCAAGGATCATAATAGTAGAGGCAGGCCGGTCAAAAGCCGCCAGCCCCACGATGTATCGCCCGTTGGCGTTGAACACATCGCCGTTGACGCCATAGTTCGCCTGTCCCTTCATGCGACGTGGATTCGCGTTGAAGTCATCGATGGTCATGCTCACGTCGCACACGCAACCGGTCGGACCGACCCACAGGTCCCAGTAGAATGTGTTGAGCGAACGCGGTGCCGAGGGACACAGGAACATCTGGTCGTTCTTCATATACGGCATCACGAGACAACGCCAGGTGGAGTGTGTGCCCCCATCGTGCCACAGGCGGTTTGGAGCGAACTTCTCATCGTAGTCCTGCACATACATTAACGCTGCAAGCCCGAGCTGCTTCATGTTGCTGAGGCATGTGGTTGTCCGGGCTTTCTCCCGTGCCTGGGCGAAAACCGGGAAGAGGATGGCTGCCAGTATCGCGATAATCGCGATAACCACCAGCAGCTCAATCAGGGTAAAGCCATGGTGACGCTTCATTATCGTTGAACCTCCTTCTTCAAGGGTTTGCGTCCGTAGTAGCCGGGTAGAACTGGACGGGCAATCGCAGCACGGTCGGCGACGAGATTTGCCCTTCCAGCAAAAAGCGCAACCGCTCGGCAGCACGTCTGCCCAGTTCAAACGGCTGTTGCACCAGCCGATGCAATCGTTGCGTTACCTGCGGTAGCAGGAACAGACTATCATGAAACGTCAGCACCTGCAGGTCCTCCGGTATTCTCAGGTTCATCCGTTCACAGGCCTCCAGTACGGCAAAGAGTTGATAGTCGTTCAGGCAGAACACGGCACGTAATGGGGTGTCTTCGCCGCGCAGGACCGTAATGGCGTCGGCTACCATCTGCGTGACGCTCTGCTGATAGCGCGCTGGCACCGCCGGAAACTGGCGTGTCCATTGTTCTGGCTTCGTGTATCCTGCCTCACGCAGGGCGTCCAAAAACGCCGTGTACCTTTCCCTCAAGGAAGAGACATGCATATACGGATGGGTCAGGTGCGCTATCGGATGTGCCCCCTGAGCGACCAGGTAGCGCAGTGCCTCCAGCGTGGAACCGTAGTTATCGGAAACGAAAGCATCGACGGAGATTGCCTCAGGATAACGGTCGATGCACACGATATGGGTGCCTGCTTCCAGCAAACGCGCCAGAACCGGGGTGTTCTCCGGCTCGCAGGTTGGAAAAAGGATAATGCCATCCGCCTCATGAGCCATCCGTCGCAGGTAGTGCGCCTCTCTGGAGGCATCGCCTTTGGTATCACAAACTACCAGGCGCACCTCTTCCGGCAAGCCGGCGTGGATACCCCTCAGGTAAGCCATCTCCAGCGAATCATGCGAGTGGTGCAAAAGCAGTGCCACACAGCCAGTATGTTGCTTTCTGCGAGAGGAAACGATGGTGCCGCTGCGTCGCCTGCGCTCCACCAGCCCCAAACGCTGGAGCTCATTCATTGCGCGATGAGCGGTCATTCGGGAGACGCCCCACTGCCGTGCCAGCTCGGTTTCGGATGGCAGGCGGTCGCCATGTCGCCATTGCCCCGCTTCGATGCCCGCACGAAAGGTTTCGACAATCTGTTGCCAGCGCGTTGCTGACATTGTATTACCCCAGTGTTTTGATAGTTTTAATAAGAGTATAGAGGGTTTAGCAAATTTTGTCAAGAGATTTTGGGGGAGATGTGTTGAGAAATCAACCGATGGCAGCTACAGGCTTTAGTCTGCGCAACGCACGTGGGGCATCCCGAAGATGACGGCTCCCCTCTCCCGAAGCTTCGGGAGAGGGGCTGGGAGTGAGGGCGTTCCCTTATCAGTCTTTCCAGAGCAACGCGCCGCGATAGCCGCCGCGACAGTGCACCGGATAGGAATCGTCCGCCCAGAAGTTTCTATCGGACTTAGCGTGACCATCCGCATACACGAAGTTGATGGCACCCACAGGCTTATTGGCAGGTCCCGTCACGTGGTGTACGGGAATGCCGTACATCCAGCCGCTGGTGGGGTCGGAAGCACACCAGAAGGGACCCTCCCCGTTGACGGTGATACCGTAGAAGGACGCCCACATCATGGCGATGCTGTCCGCAAAGATAGCCACCGAAGCGGGCGAGCCGATGGAGCCAAGTGTGCGCGGCGTGCACTGGTTGCCGATGACATACTCGTTGAAGCCGTAGGTGATGCAGTAGTCCGGCAACCGTCCGTTAGCCTCCACATAGTTTGCCACATAGTACCGGCAGTCGCCGACTTGTGGACACCAGGGACACATGCTCTGGGTACGCCCTGCGCCAATGCTGGGACACTGGAACACTCCCTTGTTCTTGATGTACGGCATCAACGCACCGGTCCATATCAGGGTAGGCTGGTCCGGGTTGCCGCACCAGGGCGCCCCACCGGGTCCGCCAGGCCAGGGGTTCCACACGAAGGTCTCGTCGTAGTCCTGAATGTACATGTTGTGCGCCAGACCAATTTGCTTCG
Organism: Bacillota bacterium; assembly: GCA_023511455.1. Taxonomy (NCBI): domain Bacteria; kingdom Bacillati; phylum Bacillota; species Bacillota bacterium. The sequence goes on along the minus strand of JAIMBJ010000045.1, from coordinate 1,559 downwards.
TGTTGGACAGACAACCGGTCATGCGTGCCTTCTCCCGTGCCTGTGCGAACACGGGGAACAGGATCGCCGCCAGGATAGCGATAATCGCTATCACGACGAGCAGTTCGATGAGCGTAAAGCCGTTGCGTTTCATGCTGGTTACCCTCCTCATGTTGGTCTCGGTTTTTAAATGTTACAGTCGTTGCTAAAGATGCCTGTTTGTTATGTAACAATTTGCCGTAAGTGTCCCTTCACCAGCTGCCGACGAAGGGGAAATCACTATCTCAGCAAGCGTTCACACGACTCGCGTACCACCAGTTCCACCGGCAGATATTCCACTCCGCCTGGCTCGCTATGCGGCGAGCGCATCAGGCGCAACAGCCTCTCGACGGCACGTTCGCCCATGGCGTACAGCGGCTGGCGCACCACCGTCAGTGGGGGCTGCAGGTGTGCTGCCGAGGGCGGGTCATCAAAACTGACAAGGCTCACGTCCCCTGGCACACGCAGGCGCAGTGTCCGTATCAGCCCCAACGCCTCCAGCGCCAGATAGTAACCGGCGCACAGTACCGCGGTAACCGCATCCCGCTGCAGCAGCACAGAGGTGAGATGCTGGCGAGCCTCCTCACCCATCCGCCAGTTGGAATGCGGACGCACAATCCACCGCTCTTCCACCGCGATGCCCTGCTCCTCCATCGCCTGTCGATAGCCCAGCAGCCGGTCGCGGCAGTTCGTCGCGGATTCCTTGCCGTTCACGTAGGCGATACGTTCATGTCCGAGCCGAAACAGATAGTTCATCGCCATGCGCACGCCGCCGATGTTGTCGCTATCCACACAGGCGAAAGGTGCGTCCGTCCATGAGGCTCCAAGCACCACAAACGGCACACCCCTGATGAAAAGACGATGCAGGGTATCATAACCCTCCTCAGGGGGTATCAGGAAAATGAATCCGGCATCCGGGTGATGCTGCACGACTTGCTCGTAATCCTCATAGGAAGCGGGTTCCACCACCAGTGCGAAGTTGTCTGCTCTTGCCCTGTCCCGAAACGCATGGAAAGGCCAGCGCAGATAGGTGTCCTCCTCCAGATGGTCTGCAAAAGGCGGCACCATCACCACGGTGCTGCGGCTAACAGCCCGCCCCACAGGTTGTCTGCGCTGTACGTACGTTCCCGAGCCCACCCGGCGCACGAGAACACCATTGCGCACCAGCTCCTGAATGGCGCGGTTGACGGTCATCTGACTCACGCCGAACTGCCGGGCGATTTCGCGCTCGCTGGGGATGCGCTCTCCTTCACGCACTCTCCGCTGCGCAATGAGCTGCTCGATATGCTTCTGGATACGCCGGTAACGTGGCTCGGATACAGGCATCATATTCACCGTCATTTGTACTATAACATTCTATATCTACTATAACAATTCGTGCCGGGAATGTCAAGCGTTTTTTGGGGGGTGTTCGAGAATTGTTGAGAAGTTGGTTGTAGCGCAAGGAGCAAGGCGTTCTTACTACCGCTTGTCTTACCTCACCCCCGTCCCCTCTCCTACGAGGAGAGGGGCGTTCCCCCTTCCCTGCGAGGGAAGGAGGC
>JAIMBJ010000044.1 GCA_023511455.1 Bacillota bacterium | reverse complement strand
CCTGACTGTGGCTCAGGAGGTCGTGGGTTCGAATCCCATCAGCCGCCCCATTTTGCTATATGTGCTGCTTTTTACCCGATGTCTCCACAACATCTTGTGTTTCCGAGACAAAGGAGACACAAGCATGAAACAGCACGAACTCCTGATTGCAAATCATGACGCCTACCCAAACAGTTTTCAACTCAGCGTTCAACTCTTCCTAGAGGACGCCCAAGCGCGAAACCTCGCTCCAAAAACCATTAGCTTCTACCGAGAACGGCTTCGCCTCTTTGACCAGCACGTGAACCGGCCCTTAGAACAGGTAGACGCCCTCACCATCAGGCACTACCTCGCCCGCAGAGCGCAGGCAGGCGTCAAACCAGCAACCCTGCACGCCGACTACCGCGCCCTCTCTGCCTTCTTCTCATGGTGCGCTAGAGAAGGGCTGATTGACCGCTCACCCATGCAACAGGTCAGACCGCCCAAGCGGGAACAGGTGCTGAAACCAGCCCTCACGCCCGAACAGGTGCAGAACCTCCTCACAGCCTGCGAAGGCAAACACTGGCTGCGCCTCCGCGACAGGGCGCTGATTCTGCTCCTGCTGGACACAGGCTTGCGCATCCACGAGGCGCATTCCCTGCACGCTGGCGACGTCTTGCAGGGCATGCTGGTTATACGGGGCAAGGGCGGAAAACAGCGCGTGGTGGTGCTCAGCGCAGAGGTAAGGCTTGCCATTCAGCGCTACCTGAAAGCGTGCCCGTTCCACCCTGCAGGAGATTCCCCGCTGTGGTATGGACAGTACGGCGCGTTAACCCTCTACGGCATCCAAGAAGTCGTACGAAGGGCAGGCAGGCGTGCAGGATTGAAACTGGGCGCACACCAGCTACGGCGCACCTTCGCAACCTGGAGCTTGCGCAACGGCATTGACCTGGAACACCTGCGCCTGCTCATGGGGCACAGCGATTACAGGGTACTCCAGCAGTACCTCGCGCTGGTACAGGAAGACCTCAAACGGGCGCACGAGGAACATTCACCGCTCAAAACACTCAGGAAACAAAAGCGGTGAAACGGGCAGGGGGGCAGGGGCGCCAGCCCCTGCCCCCTACACCACAAACCCAAGGGGCTTCCACACTAATCGCCTTACTGTGGAAGCCCGGCAAAACAAGTGAAACATTCTAAGCGAAAACATGTGGAGAATCATCCTCTACAGAATCATCAAGACGCCAGTCTACAGATTTGTCAACCACGTCATCAAGAGAGAGCGTCTTGCGTTTAGCGCGTAGCAGAGCATTCGCTGAGGCTTGCACACTGCTGAATCTCCATTGTTCAGGAGCAACGCTGTTCCAGAACTGTTTCCACTGTTCACCCCTTAGTATTCCTCCTGACGGCAAGAAATCCCGCACCGCATGGGCTACATAATGGGTGGCACAAGACTGATGCAGATTCACGTGAACAGCTTTCCAAACAGCACGCACTGCCTCATGAGAAAACCACGAAGGCAAGGTAAGGCTGACAAAGGCTCTTGTTTCCGTGTCAAAGGTCGCAACGGCTGAAGGGTATGGGGGCTGGTAGCGGTATAACAAAAAAGCGGTAGCATCTGGAACATTAATCCACGCAGCGTTTGCCAGCCTGACAGGTAACCACCACTCACTCAATTCGCGTAACGGCTTTTCAAGGTAAACCCGCCATACTTCATTCCCAAAACGTACAAAAAGCTCATTCTCTCTGTTTTCAGAATCAGCCAGCAGCGGGTACCGAAAACGGTAAGGGTACAATGGCAGCAGTTGCTTTTTCGCCTCTTCTTCGTTTTTAAACGGTGCTGTAAATCCTTGCGCGAACAAGCGCAGTACCGTTTGCATGTGCGCTAGCATCTCTTTCTGCACACACTCTGGCAGGTAATGCCAGACCTCCATTATGTGAACATCTGCTGGTTCGCCGTCTTGTTCAGGTAAGCGCTTCGGTTTCTGGGTGGACGAATGTTCAGGCAGAATCAATCTTAGCGTTGCCTCCAAGAAGTCACCCAGCTCTGCGTAATCCCCGGCGGGCAATAAATCTCCGTAGTCCGCTCCGACAGCTTCTACCGCATTGCAAGCCTTCTTCAGCCAGTCAGGGGGCAAAGATTGCTTCAGTCTGTCGCATGGAACGCCTGTGCGTTTACTCATCGCGTCAAGCAAATCTCTCTGTGTCATGCGTAACCTCCCTATTCATCAAAAAATCCATTCTTTCATTTAAGTATAGTGGAATTGAAAGCAGAAAACAAGGGGGTTGACACTCGCTATGAAAACCGCGCTGGGCATATTTGTTGTGCAGGAAGGCGAATGGGAACCCATTGTATGGGTAGACCAACCTGCCCTGCTGGAAGCAGCGATTCGCGGGATGTTGCGTGAAGTGCGCAGGGCGCAGAATCAGAACAGGAGGGAATCGCTGGACGAATCACAACAGGAGGGCGAAGAAGATGAGCACTGTCCTTGATGCCGCACTCGCCTACCTGAACGCAGGCTTCAGCCTCCTGCCCATCCGCGCTGACGGTTCCAAAAAGCCTGCACTTTCTGCCTGGAAGGAACTGCAACAGCGTCACCCAACCCAGCGCGAACTGCAGGAGTGGTTCCACACCGAACCCGTCGGGCTGGCAGTGGTAGCAGGAAGCATCAGCGGGAATCTGGCCGTATTGGACTTCGACTCCGAAGATGCCTGGTATGCTTTCAGCGATGCCATCGTAGAACACCACCTCGCAGCCATCACCTACCCTCTGCCCTGCGCCGCAACGCCTTCAGGCGGGCGACACCTATACTTCCGCACCAGAGAACCGTTGCCTACCACCGTGCTTGCCCGTGATGAAAACGGGCAGACGCTGATTGAGATTCGCGGTGAAGGCGCATACGCCATCGTACCCCCCTCGCCTGCCGAAGTGCACCCAGACGGCAAACCCTATGTGTGGATTCGGCATGACCTCACCAGCACGCCTCAGCTTTCCGCAGAAACGGTAGAAGACCTGCTCAGCCTCGCCCGTTGCATAGACAGAAAGCCTGAATCTGCTCCTGCGCCGCGCCTCAAGGTGGAAGGCGACGCCCAGCGGGCAGGCGACGTCTACAACCAGCAGGGCGACGTACTGGAGATTCTCCAGCGTCACGGCTGGCGTACTGCAGCGCGAAAGGAGCACTGGGTACACCTCACCCGACCAGGTAAACCCAGTGGAGTGTCTGCCAGCTGGAACGAGCAGGAACGATTCCTGCACGTCTTCACCACAAACGCGCCACCCTTCGACGCAGGACGCACCTACACACCCTTCGCCGTTTTCACCCTGCTGGAACACGCAGGCGACTACAGCGCGGCGGCACGGGCACTTGCCGAGCAGTATGGACTTTCGGGACGCAACGGGCACAAAGAGCCGATTCCGCCGCAACCCGCACCACGTCGCGCTATAAGCGCAAGAGAACTGCTGGCGCGAGAGTTTCCGCCTCTGCGCTACCTCGTGCCAGACATCCTGCCCGAAGGCGGGTTGACCCTGCTGATTGGCAAGGGCAAAATCGGCAAATCGTGGTTCTGCCTGCTGTTAGCCTGCGCCCTCTCCAGCGGCACATACGCCTTCGGCTTAGAGCAACCTCTGCCCAAAAAGCGCGTGCTCTACTGCGCCCTGGAAGACGGGCTAAGAAGGTTGCAGAGCAGAATCAGGCTTTTAGGTATTGACCCTGACCCTGACGGGTTCCAAATTGTCACCGAACTTTCCCCGCTGGACAGAGGCGGGCTTGACGAACTGCGCCAGCTCATTCGCGACACCCAAGCAGAAGTGGTGGTGATTGACGTGCTGGCGCGAATCTTGCCCCAGCGCAAACGCGGAGATGATGCCTACACGCACGATTACCAGACCTTCTCTGCGCTCAAAACTCTTGCCGACAGCGAAGGCATTACCATAATCGGCGTGGTGCACGCGCGAAAGGGCGACGGTTCCGACGTGGTGGACACCGCACAGGGCACAACAGGCGTCACGGGTGCAGCCGATTCGTTCCTCATTTTGAGGCGTGGACGCGCTGAATCAACAGGCACGCTGTACGTCGGCGGGCGCGACGTGGAGCGCGAAGGAGAACTCGCCCTGACCTTCTCAGGCGGCAAGTGGTACATCGAGGGCGACGCAAAGGAAGTAGAGATGAGCGAGGCACGCAAGCAGATTCTCGCCCTCCTGCGCAACAGCCCTGAACCGCTTTCACCTCGCGAGATCGCCGACGAACTGGAGAAGAACTACCACACAACCCGCGTCCTTCTGCGCAGGATGCACGCAAGCGGCGCCGTGCACAAAGACGCACGCGGTAGGTACTGGCTGGCAAAGGAACAGGCAAAAACAGATTCTTCAGAATCACGTACTCAACGTACTCAACGTACTCAATCCACCCTTGATTACACTGATTACACTGAGTACGCTGATTACGCTGATTACACTGATTACGCACAAACACACTCTGCACACAATACACAGACTACGCAGTCTACACAGACTACACTGTCTACACCGTCTACACTGTCTACGGTTGATTACACTGATTACGCACATACACACTCTCCACACACAACACACAACACACAACACAACACAAGTACTGAAAGAGAGAGTTATAGCAGAGAAAGAAGCAGTGGTTCCAAACTGTTTGACGCTGAAGAGGACGACATTAACTGGGGAGGCTGACAGTGCACGTTCTGGCTTTCAGTGATGGCAGTTTTCAGGCTGGCACAGGGGCAATCGGCGTGGTGCTGTTCACCCCGAAGATGCAACGCCTGCGCAGTTTCGGGGCGGTGATTCCTGAACCCGTACACAGCGCGAACGAGGCAGAATACCTTGCCGTGCTTCGCGCCCTGCAGGAGTGCCTGCGCATCGGCGCAACCGAAGTCACCCTCTACACCGATTCCGAACTCCTGCACAGGCAAGTACTCGGAATCTACTCGGTGACGGCAGAGCATCTGCGGGAACTGCACGCGCAGGTAACCGACCTGTCTTTGCGTTTTCGCGTGGTGCACGTGGAGCACATCCGCAGTGAACACAACCCTGCGCACGCCTTAGCCAAAACGGCACTCAACCGACACCGCAAGCGAACGGCAACACCCGCCCTTGAGGCGGTTGACATAGACAGCAACGCTGAGCACACAACACAAGCAAAGGAGGTACACAGCATGAAAATCACCGTCACGGAACACACCCTGCTGGAACCAGACGCCTACCGCGTCAAACTCGTGGACGTAGAGGAAGTGCAAGGTCAGTTCGGCAAGCAGATTCGCTTCCAGATGGAAACCACCGACCCTGACCTGCCAGCAGTCCCGTTGACCGCCTGGGCGAACTCCAGCACCAGCGTTACCAGCAAAGCCGTCAAATGGGCAGGCGCGTTCAACGGCGCACCCTTCCGACAGGGCGACACCATCGACTTCGACGCGCTGATTGGCAAGGAAGCGAAGGCGGTAGTGGAGGTGAAGCAATCGGGCGACGGGCGCGAGTTTAACCGCGTCACCGACATCTTGCCTCTGCGCCGCCGAACGCTGAGCACCGAAGAGATGAACCGCCGCGCCCGCGAGGAACGCCAGCGCGAACAACTCGAAGATGACCCGTTCCTGAGCGAGGACTAAAAAGCGGGGGGCAGGCGAAGCGCAGCGGAGCCTGCCCCCAAACAACACAGAAAGGAGTTACTACCTATGGCGCAGATTCGCGAACGCCGACCTGTCCACCTGCGAACCAGCACGGGAAAAGCCAGCGGGTGCGTGGTACTGGACGGCATCCTGCACCGTGTGGTACAGGCAAGCAAACACCAGTTACGCCGACCGCCTGCCTGGGCCTTTGAGGAGAACATCCTGCGCGAAGCGGAACGGCAGGGCGCGACACTGGTGCAGGTGGTGGACACCGACACAGGGCAGACCTACACGGCGAGCCTGTCTCGGTTCTGGACGCATGGTGTGCGTCTGGACAGGGGTTACGGCGTGCAGGTGGCACTGCCCCTGAACCAGTGGCACAGGGAAGACCCTGCGCAGGGCAGGCTGTTCTGAGGGAATGTTACAAAATGGGACGCCTAAAAAAAGGAGGTGTGACCGATGAAACAGGGTACGCGGGTTCCTACTGCGCGGGTGGCGCAGGTGTTGCTGGAAACCTACGGTAACGTGACGGCAGCAGCATCTGCGCTGGGGATGCGTCGCGAGTCGTTGCACCGGCGGATTTCCCGAAGCAAGCAGCTTCGGGAGGCGTTGGAGGAAGGCAGGGCGCAGCTGGTGGGCGAAGCGATGTCCAGACTGGCGCAGATGGTGCTACAGGGCGACAAGACTGCCATCATCTTCGTGCTGAAGACGTGGGGCAAGTCGGAGGGGTTTACGGAGCGGACTGAAGTGGACGTTGCCCATCCGCAGGCGGAGTATGACTGGTAATGCGAATGCACCAGCACACCTTACACGCTACGGCGATTGTGCGCTACCTGCAGAAGCGTGGGGCATGGGTAGCACGCATACGTGGCACATGCTTGGAACGCGCACTTTCCCAGATTCCCGATGCCCTGCAGTGGCTTGAGCTGGTGGAGCAGGGCTACAAACCTCTGCAGGCAGGCAAGATGCTGGGCAAGAACTGGTGGTGGGTGAAGAAGGTACAACGGGCAATCCGGCAGGCTCTTAGCCTGCCCCCTATATAGGTTGTGCCATTTGTGCCATTTCCCGTCTCAACACCCGTTCAATCTCGTCCCAGTCCTCTGGCGTCCACAGGTACACCTCTACCGAAGGACAGTCTTTGAGAAGGTTCAGCCACTCCTGCTGTGCAGGTGTCAAGCGGTTGCGTCACTGGAGACTGCCTTGAGGTCGTTGCCGTATGGGCTGGCATGGCTGACGCTTATACGCGAAGGGTATTCCGCAGAAGAAGCACGGCGCAAACTGGGGCTTAGCCAGCGGTGGCTGGCGCGTGCGCGTGAGGCATGTCGGCGAGCTTTGGAGGTTCACCGGTAGTCCTGCAAGGCGCGTAGAACACGATTCTATGCCCTCAGGAAGCCCCTACAGACGCGAAAAGCGCATGGGTGGACATCCCTAACCCTTCACGTGAAAACGCGCTGTATGGGCTTTCTGGAAGCCTGCACACCTCAAGGCGACATATATATATGTGTCGCTTTTGTCGCCTTCCGAGACTGCACACCGAGAAACCTTAGCACATTCCCAGAAGCGAAGTAAGACGTCTGTGTGGAAACTGCTTGACATCTTTTGCGTAGGGTGCTAAGATGAAGGTAGAAGTGCCTGCGCGGTGTCTTGGTCACCCGCAGGCGTGGCGTCCAGCAGACTGGGGTGCTGAACGCAGGAACAGCATACCACGTTACCGCCTGCGAGTCAACCCCTCTGCCGAACGCCTGTTCCCAAGAAACTGTCAGACACAAACACAAACGGGAACACAACATGTTGTGTGTTGCAGGCATACAGGGTGGCACATTTAGCGATTGGGCGACAGCCTGCACGAAGCTGACTGTGGCTCAGGAGGTCGTGGGTTCGAATCCCATCAGCCGCCCCATTTTGCTATTCCAGCAGCCCCAGAAACCGCTCGTATGCCGCATCCCACGCCTGCGTGTCCGTGGGCATGTACTCCACAATCTCGCTGGAGCGGCGAATCAGTTCACGACCCTCAGTGATGCCCTTCAGTTCGCCCATCGCCATCATCTGCAGCATCACGTTGCCTGCCGCAGTGGCTTCCACCGGTCCCGCCAGCACCGGACGGTTGCAGGCATCGGCGGTGAACTGGCAAAGCAGGCGGTTCTGCGTGCCACCGCCCACCACGTGGATGACGCTCAGCCGCTTGCCCAGCAGGCTCTCCAGCTGCTCCAGTACCCACCGATAGCGCAGCGCAAGGCTCTCCAAACAGCACCGCACAAACTCGCCCGGCGTCTGCGGCGCGGGTTGCCCGGTTGCCTCGCAGTACTCGCAGATGGCGGTCAGCATGTTGGGCGGATTCAGGAAGCGGCGGTCGTCGGGGTCAATCACCACGCGGAAGGGTTGCGCCTCCGCCGCCAGCTGCGTGAGCTGCTCGTAGGTATAGTCCTGCCCTTCACGGGCGTAGGCACGCCGACACTCCTGCACCAGCCACAGACCCATGATGTTTCGCAGGAAGCGGATGGTATTGTTGACGCCGCCCTCGTTGGTGAAGTTCAGCGTGCGCGTGTGCGCGTTAATCAGAGGCTCAGACAGCTCCACCCCCATCAGCGACCAGGTGCCGCTGCTGATGTAGGCGAAATCGCTTCCCAACGCAGCGGGAACCGCAGCTACCGCCGAAGCCGTGTCGTGACTGCCTGGTGCCACCACCTCTACGGCTGTCGCGCCCGTTTCCATCGCGACCGCTTTGCGCAGTTTGCCCAGTCGCGTGCCCGGCGGCACAATCTCCGGCAGGAAGTGCGTGGGTAACCCTACGTGTCGCAACAGGTCGATCGCCCACTCGCCTGTGCGTGCGTCCATCATCTGCGACGTGCTGGCAATGGTGCGCTCGCTCACCTTCGCCCCGCTCAGCCAGTAGTGGAACAGGTCGGGCATCATCAGTATCCTGTCCGCCAATTCCAGCAGCCCCGGATGCTGTTGCTGCACCGCTACCAGCTGGTACAGCGTGTTGATGGGCATGAACTGGATGCCTGTGGCATCGTAGATGGTATCCGCCCCCACCATCGACTGCAGGCTCTCCATGATGCCGTCCGTGCGGTGGTCGCGGTAGTGTACCGGGTTGGTCAACAGCGTGCCGCGAGCGTCCAGCAGCCCAAAGTCCACCCCCCACGTATCCACTCCTACCGAACGCACGGCATCGCCATACTCCTTCACGGTCAGCTCGATACCCTGCAGGATTTCCGCATACTGGCGCAGCACGTTCCACGTGAGCGCATCGGGCAGGCGCAGGGGCGTGTTGGGGAAGCGGTGCAGGGTTTTCAGTTCGAGTCGATGCCCATCATACACCCCGGCGACGGCGCGTCCGCTCTCCGCGCCCAGATCGAAAGCGATGTAAACCTGTGCCGACACGGCTTCTTGCGACCTCCTTACCACCAGACTGTTCGTGGAATCTCTTCGCGGAACAGGCGGGGAATCCTGCAAGGGGGGATACCGTAATACTCGTCCCTGCCCTACCTGCAGATAACCAACTAAATGTCGTCGCGGCAATTCGTCACCAGCAAGGGAAAGCAGCAGCGGGTTATGTCGCTCATTTCGGATACTGAGCGGGCAACATTGGCTTTGAGATATGGCTGCGATGGATAAAAACCGTCATCTACAACACTTCAACCCTCGCCCATTGATTCCTTTCGCTGTTTCCCGTAAAATAAGGCTGGGATGGACGAATGGGCAAAGCTCAATGAGGCACAGCGAGAAGCGGTAACGCACGGCGACGGACCGCTTCTCATTTTTGCGGGTGCGGGCAGCGGCAAAACGCGCGTGTTGACCATGCGCATCGCCCACCTCATCTCCACCAGAGGGGTGTCGCCCCGGCGCATCCTCGCGGTGACCTTCACCAACAAAGCCGCCAACGAGATGCGCGAACGCATCGAGCGGCTGGTGGGTTCGACGCAAGTGCAACAGATGTGGGTGGGCACGTTCCACGCCATCTGCGCCCGCATCCTGCGCGAAAGCGGACGCACTATCGGCATCGACCCCGAGTTCGTGGTGTTCGATGAAGACGACCAGCTGAGCGTGGTCAAAGAGGTGCTGCGCCTGCTGGACATCGACGAGAAGCGCTTCGCGCCCCGTTCCATCCTGAACTTCATCAGCCGCGCGAAGGAGAAACTCATCCCACCGCACCTGTATACGCCCGTAGACTACTTCACCCAAATCGTGGGCAGAGTGTATCCGCACTATCAGGAGCGGCTGGAGGCATGCCACGCACTGGACTTCGACGACCTGCTGATGAAGACGGTGCAGCTGTTCGAGGAACATCCCGACGTGCTGGAGCGGTACCAGAAACGGTTCCTGCACGTGCTGGTGGATGAGTTTCAGGACGTGAACCGCGCGCAATACCGCATCGTGAAGCACTTGAGCGCGTTGCACCGCAACCTGTGCGTGGTGGGCGATGATGACCAGTCCATCTACTCGTGGCGCGGGGCGGACGTGAGCATCATCCTTTCGTTTGAGCGCGACTTCCCCGACGCGCACATCGTCAAGCTGGAGCAGAACTACCGTTCCACCCAGCCCATTCTGGACGCCGCTTTCCACGTGGTGGAGAAGAACCTGCACCGCGCGCCCAAACGCCTCTGGTCTGAACGGCGCGACGGACTGCCCATCACCGTGACCGAAGTGCAACATGAGCGAGAGGAAGCGATGGTGGTGGCGCAGCATATCGCGCTGAGCGTGCAGCAGCTGGGGCGCAAGTACGGCGATTTCGTGGTGTTGTATCGCACCAACGCGCAGTCGCGCACCTTTGAAGAGGTCTTCCTGAACTACCGCATCCCCTACCAGATAGTGGGCGGGGTGCGCTTCTACCAGCGCAAAGAGGTCAAAGACGTCATCGCCTACCTGCGGGTCATCCAGTCCCCCAGCGACGATGTGAGCCTGCTGCGCATCATCAACGTGCCAACACGTGGCATCGGACTGCAGACCATCGACGCCGTCCGCCAGCTGGCTGCCGAGCAGGGAATCAGCCTGTGGGAGGCTATCGAGCATCCCAGCCTTTCGAACCGCCTGACCCAGCGAGCCTACGGTGCGGTGTCTCAGTTTCGCGAGTTGATACAGCAGCTGCGTGCCCTGCGCGATAAAGTGTCCGTCACTGACCTGCTGAACGAGGTGCTGAAGCGCACCGACTACTTGCAGCGTCTGGGCGACCCGCGCGACCCCGAAGTGCAGTCCCGCGTGGAGAACGTGCGCGAGCTGCTCACCGCCACGCAGCAGTTCGACGCCAGCCCCGAGGCGGAACGCGGCCTGGCAGGGTTTCTGGAGGGCGTCGCGCTGGTGGCGGATGTGGACTCGTTGCAGGAAGACAGCGACCGCGTGACGCTGATGACGGTGCACGCCGCCAAGGGGTTGGAGTTCCCCGTCGTGTTTCTGGTGGGCATGTAGGAGGGGCTTTTCCCGCACATCCGCTCCATCAACGACGACCCCAACGTGGAAGAGGAGCGTCGCCTGTGCTACGTGGCTATCACCCGTGCGAAGGAGCGGGTGCATATCCTTCATGCCCGCCTGCGCAGTGTGTTCGGCACGACCAACAGCATGTTTGAGTCGCGCTTCCTGCACGACATCCCCGAGGGGCTAAAGCTCTACTGGAGCCCTGCCGAATTGGCGCATCCGCTTCCGTCCGCACCGTCTGCCCGCCCTGCCGCACCAAAACCTGCCGAAGCCTATCGGATAGGACAGCGAGTGCGACATCACAAGTTCGGCGAGGGGGTCATCATGAAGTGCGAATCGCAAAAGGACGACCATCTGTTGACGGTGGTCTTCCCCAATGCGGGCATCAAACAACTGCTGGCATCGATGGCGAAATTAGAGAAACTGTCTTGAGGTGAACAACGTCTATGCGTTTGGGAATATTCAAAGGCATCCTGCAGAAGGTCGATACGCTCCTGACGGGGCGTGGTAAGGTCGACGAGGAGCTGTTCGAGGAGCTGGAGGAGGTGCTGCTGACCGCCGACATCAACGTGCATACGACCATGCAGGTGCTGGATGACCTGCGACGGGCGGTGCGCGAACAGCGGCTGAAGGAACCCTCCGAAGTGAAGGCGGTGCTGAAGCAAAGCCTGCTGGCTTCGTTGCAATCCAACGGTAACGCCCGCCTGACCGTCTCCTCCGAGCCGCCGACGGTTTACCTGTTCGTGGGCGTCAACGGCGTCGGCAAAACCACCTCTATCGCCAAGCTGGCGTATCGCCTGCGGCAGCAGGGCAAGAGCGTGATACTGGCAGCGGGTGATACCTTCCGCGCCGCCGCCATCGACCAGCTGGAAGTGTGGGCACAGCGCGTGGGCGCGACGCTTATCAAGCATCGGGAGGGGGCAGACCCCTCCGCCGTGATTTACGATGCCATCGCCGCCGCCCGCAGCCGCGGTGTGGACTACGTGCTGGCAGATACCGCCGGACGCCTGCACACCCGCTCGAATCTCATGGAGGAGTTGAAGAAGGTATACCGCGTTACCGAAAAGGCGTTGGGGCGCGCCCCTGATGAGGTGTTACTGGTGCTGGATGCCACCACCGGGCAGAACGCCATCCGCCAGGCGCAGGAGTTCCTGCAGGCGGTGAAAGTGACGGGCATCGTGCTGGCAAAGCTGGACGGCACAGCGCGAGGCGGAGCGGTCATCACCATTCACGACGAGCTGAAGGTGCCCATCAAGCTGGTCGGTGTCGGAGAGAAGCCTGAGGACATCGAAGATTTTGACGCAGAAGAGTTTGTCTCTGCGCTGCTGAATACAGAGTGACGGAAATAACGTTTTTGACCGATAGTAAAGCAAAAACCGGTAGAATTCCCGTTTACCCTGCTTCGCGGCCTGTTTTATAATGGGGGCGGACAATCCCGAAAAGCGCAGACGGTCATGAAAAAACTCAAGGATTTGATTCATTCGTCGCCAGTTTGGGTAAACCCATCACATACGGTAAAAACCGCCCTGGTGCTGATGCACGGTTATAAGGTGGACGTGCTGCCTGTCATGGAAGGAGACCAGGTGGTGGGCGTGGTCAGGGCCGTTCAAATGCTGGGCATTCCTGAGACCGTCCCCGTGTCGGAAGTGATGGCGACCGACGTACTTGTGCTGGATGCGGAGATGCCTATTCGGGAAGCTGCGGCGAATCTGCTACAAAAAGGGACGGACGTTATCGTGGTGGTCAGCGATTCACTGGTGGGAATGGTGCGTGCGATGGACCTCCTGCCGGTGGTTTCGCGTTCATACGACCCGTTGACCAAACTCCCCTGGCAGGACGCGCTGCGTGAGTGGAGCATCGACAAGCTGCGCACCGGACACGAAATCTCCATCATCTTCTTCGATATCGACCGCTTCGGTCAGTTCAACAAGCAGTACGACCACGTGACGGGTGACCGCGTGCTGGAACAGGTGGCACGCACTATCGAGCGCGAGCTGGACCCCGACCTAACGGTGCTATGCCGTTACGGTGGCGACGAGTTCGCGGTGGCAACGCTGTACATGCTTGACGAAGCGCAGCAGCTCGCTGCGCGCATCGCCCGAAGGGTGGAAGAGATACAGTTACCTCACGTGCGCGAGACGATTTCGGTATCGTACGGTGTGTTCGGCGGACGGCGCACCCGCGAGCGCGAGGATGTCCACTACGCGGCGACGGTAGATGACCTTATCGTGCGCGCCAGCCGATTATGCTTGCAGATGAAACAGCGGAAGGGCACTCTGGCGACGCTACAGCTGCCGCTGTTTCCTGCGGAGGCGGAAGAACGCCCAGAGCCGCGCATACAGGTGACCGGTATCAGCTACGTGGCGCACGGTAAAGAGGCGGAAGCCGGTGTGGAACTGGCTCTGGGAAACACCCGTGTTTCGCGACAGGCGCGAGGCGACGCCAAACAGCCTCCAGAATCGCTCATGGTGCAAGCAGCACGCGAGGCACTTACCGCTCTCCTGCCAAACATGGGCACTGTCCAGATTGAGCACGTCTCCAGAGTGTCTTTAGACATTCAGGAGAGAGGCGATAGAATCGAGGGGGTGATGGCAGTCGTGGAATGGCAAACCACCACGGGCAGTCAGCTGTTATCGGGTTTTGCGCTGGTACGGGACAATGTGTATCGCGCAGCGGTCAACGCCTTGCTCCACGCGTTGAATCGTCCCCTGGCGAAGACGCTCGCTCCACCAGAGACACAACCCGCCAAGTGACAAACGCGATTGCCGTCATCGCCACGCCGAAACAGAGCACCAGCATGCCTGCGCTGAAACTCAACGCCCAGCTGGCGCCCGCCACCCCACCTAAAAGCGCCCCCGCTCCCAACCACCCTTCCTGCGACCACGAGAGCGTGCTGCGCTGGATACTGATAACCCCGCTGATCATCGCCAGAGGTAGCATCAGCCACAGCGAAAGCCACAGGACGCTATGCGGCGCAAGACCCGCAAATATCAGCGCAGGTACCAGAACATATCCCCCACCCAGACCCGACATGCCCCCCAGTAATCCCGCCATCCCGCCGCTCAAAGACACAACGAGCCATGCACTTTGTGGCGGAGGGGTAATGCGTGCCCCCACTGCGCGGAACACCCCGTCAGAGAGCGCAGGATGGGCTTGCCATGCCATTCCTGCCCCCACTGCCATCAGCAGCAGGAGCAGATATGCCTGCAGGGAGATGCGCCAGCGACGGGGGAATATCGCATTGCCCACCAGTCCCCCGAAGATATAGGCCCCCCACAGAACCAGAATCAGCGACTGGACGGAGAGTTCCTGACTAAACGTTACCAGCGCGCCCACGCAAGCGCACAGTGTAGTTATCCAGCCAGCCGCCGTCGCTCGCTCCGGGGAAAAGCCCAGTAATGTCCCACTGATGGGCAGGAAAACCGCCAGAAAGCCGAGGCTGGTCAGCCCGTACAGCGCGCCGAGCGCCCAGCCCAGTACCAGCAATACGAGCCCACGCAATACCAGAAACAACCAGTCGGAACGCGGTTGAGACAAACGACGCCTCCCTACTCTCTCCTCCATACTTCGATACGCGGGAAGGGATACAGCATATCGTGTGGTACGTTGCGCTTGCCAAAGCGGATGCCGCCGACGCGAAAAGTGGTATCGAACTGCGCCACCCGACGGAAGGAACGGTTCAGCTCATCCAGAAACGCCAGTGCAGGCGCGTGGCGCACCCGTATCGCGTCGTCCACTTCGAACTGGCTCAGCACCACTGCCTCTGCCTGCCGGAGCACGTTCCTATCCCATTCCTGGCGAGGCACGAGGAGGCGATACTCCTGCACCTCCCGGGCGCGCTCCGCCCTGCGCGAGGGCTGCAGCTCGCCCCAGTATGGACTGAGAGGTGGCGTGTAGAACCAGGGAATAGTGGCAAAGCCAATGCGTGTGCCCTGTGGAAGATTCTGCCGTATCCACTCCAGTGCTTGCAGGCGCGGGTCGGGCTGCAGCAGGGTAAACACCACCGCTGCGCCCCAGAGGAATGTATACAGGACAATGGCTCCCGTCACCGCTGCTACCACCACCCGGCCCATCTGCCGGGTGTTTCGCCAGCCCTCGGCGACCAGCCACGCGTTCAGCACCAGTAAGGGAGGCAGGATGGGAAGCAGGTAGCGCGCAAACCGCACCGCAAACGAACCCAGAAATAGATAGTACGCTAGCACAAACACCCACAAGATGATGACCATTGGACGGCGAGAGAGGGGGGCGATGAGCATGCTGAGCGTACTGAGCAGCAGGAGCGGCAGTCCCAGTCCAAAACGCAGGTTCGTCCAGTAGTGGTATACCCAGCCCGGTCCGGTGTTCACGAACACCAGCCCGTGCCCCTCCCGCACGTGCTTTGCCTCGTATCCGAAGTCGCTCCAGAACTTTTCGGGGTTCAGCCATACGCCCGGGCAGAAAATCAGGAAAGCCACCGCGCTGGACACCGCGAGAGACACCGCCCTTCCCAACCACGCCTCACGATGTTCTCTGGAACGCAACCACAGCGCCAGCAACGGAGCTATCCCCACCAGCGCGGTGTTATAGCGGGTGGCAGCGGCAAGCCCGACCAGCACCGACGATACTATCAGTGCGCGTCTTCCCCCGTTTTCATACAGGTTCAGCGCAGCGAGCAGGGCGCCCGTGGTGAGCAGGGTGGCGGTGGCGTCGGTAGTGAGGAAGTGGCAGTGCAGAGTGTGCAGGGCTACTATTGCCAGCAGAAAAGAGGCTACCGCGGCGCACCGGTACCCACAGAGCCGCTTTCCCATCTCCCACGCCAGCCAGCAGGTCAGCACTCCCGCCACTACAGACAACCACCGACCGGTCAGGTAAAGTCCTGCAACAGCCTCATACTGCGCAATGTCGTTGGGGAAGGTCAGCCATCCGTAGGTCGTGCCTATCAGAATAGCCAGATGCAGCAGATACAGATACACTGTGCCGTAGTTGTAAAACTGCGGGTCAAATTGTCCCTGTGGAAAGTTCAGCCCCAGCGTGTGGCCCAGGATGACCCACTCGTCGGGGTGGAACGAGAAGTAGTGAAAAGTATCAGGTATTCCCCAGCGAATACCCGTTGCGCGAAGCAGAAAGGCTACCGCCAGAATCCCCAGCAGTACCACCCTGAAGGGGCGTTCAGGCACACCGTTCATGATAGAAAAGGTTCGTTTGCCTAAATGTTTCCGCTTGAACAATGGCGCGGAACACGTCGAAGACGCGCGGGTCGTAATGGATACCCTTGCTGTGTTCTATCTGCTGCACTGCCTGCCATCGTATTTCCGCATTATCCAGGTCTTTCCCGCGCAGAGCCTCCGCGTAGTCGCCCACAATATGGAGGATTCGCGAAGCCAGAGGGATTTCCTCTCCTTGCAACCCGTCAGGGTAGCCGCTGCCATCCCAGTTCTCATGGTGATGCCGGATGAATGATGCCAGTCTCGCCAGCGAAGGCACCTGTTCCACCATGCGCTGGCTCAGCACGCTATGCAGTTTCAGCACCTCCTGCTCGTCTGCGGTGAGGGGTTCCTCTTTGTTCAGAATGGCGTAGGGGATGCTCACCTTGCCAATCTCCTGCAACAGTGCAGCGAACTCCACATCCTGTACTGCCCGCGCCGGCAACCCCATGCGTCGGGCGATCTCCACAGCATAGTGCGCTCGCAGTCGCGCAATGCCGGTGGTACCGTGCTCTCGTATCTCCACCGTTCTCGCCAGCGCCTGCAAGCCCTGACGGTAATCGCGGCGAATCTGTCTGGGCAGCCACAGCAAAGCATAGTAGCACAGGAAGGCGACGCTACCCATTACCACGATATAGACGAAAGTCGTGAAGCTCATGCCACCGCCTGCTTCTGTGCCATCACCAGTATGGCTTGTTCAGCGTGCTCGACGCCAAAGTCTCCTGCTGCCAGCGCGTCGAGAAAAGCCCTGACCACCTCAGGGTGAAACTGCGTTCCCGCACCTTTTTGCAGCTCGGCAATAGCTTCCGGCACCGTCTTGGGCTTGCGGTAGGGACGCTGTTCTCCCTTTTCGTTATCGCCTACCATAGCATCGAAGGCATCCACCACAGCGATAATCTGCGCTTCGATGGGGATTTCGCCCAGCTTTAAACCGAAAGGATAGCCTTTTCCGTCGGGGCGTTCGTGGTGCAGGGCAATCCACAGCGCAACCGGTTCGATGTGCTTGATACCGCCGATGACCTCTGCGCCTTTCAGAGGGTGGGAGCGAATCATCTGCCAGTCGGCATCGGTCAGCGCGGTGAGCTTATTCAGCACCGCTTCGTCGACCCCTACCTTGCCGAGGTCGTGCAACACAGCTGCCTCTGGCAAGAGCTCGATATGGCGAGCCGGAACGCCCAGGCGGGTAGCGACGCTGACAGCCATCCGTCCAGCGCGTTGCAGATGTCCCGAAGTGTAGGGATGAGCATGCTGTACCAGCAAGCCCAGCGCACGGATTGTCTCGCGGTAGTTGCGTATCTGCTGAATCCGCTGCCGGAAGCACTCGCGCGCTGCAAGGAAGGGCACTGCCACCAGCGCAAAGCCTGCAACGTGGTAGGTGCGTAGTAGGAGTATGAGCAAAATGGACAGGGGCATCACCAGGATGTATGTGGGCATCACGATACGCAGGCTGTGCTGCCAGATGTTCGGCAACGGTTCGCGGTGATATAACGCACCGGCTACCGACACCAGCAGAGCGTTGACCACCAGATATACTGCCGCTGCCAGGGTCAGAGCCAGCAATGTTTGCACCGTCAGAAGGGCGGCGGCACTCGCGCTGAGGCTGTAATATACCACTCCGGCGGTACCCGCGCTGATAGCGGACTGTGCAGCGTTGAACAGCCCCCAGCGCAGCCGATGACGCAGGGGATAAGAGCGATTCAGTAACACTCCAGCCAGCAGGGTGGGCAGGCTGTCCACCGCCATGGCAGGCACGGTACCGTACATAGCGATGACGGTACACACAATCGGGAAGCCCAGAGTGACCTGTGTGCCGCCGTGCAGCAGGGAAACCGGCAGCATTTCGGTCACCACGGCGAAGAGCAGTATCGCAATTGCCCCAAATGGCAACCACTCCGCTGGCGGCGTGCTGAGCATAAAGCCGATGGCTAACCCCGCCGCTATCAGGATGATACTGTGATGGTAGTAACGCATGAGAAAATCGCGCCACCTGGGCGGGATGTCCCGCATGACCCTTCTCCTTTTCGTCTCTGCCAGAGCCTGTGGTAGCCAGCAGCTGCGGGCGGTGGCACAGTCCATGTCAGTAGGTAGCCGATGGCGGCGGTGGTGGTTTGGGTGGCGGGTAGATCTCCAGCTTTGCGCCATAGGTGGTAGCCCACACCACCAGGAGCAACAACATGGTCAACCAGTACTTCAACTGAGAGCAACCTCCATCAAGTGTTCCGTTCGCGCCGCTAAGCGAACAGACACTCACTCCGCTTCAGTGCCACCCTGGCCCGAGCCACGCTGCTGGCTACAACAGGCTCTATGCGATTGTCTGGAGGCTACTCGTCCTGGAGAGCTGCGGTCCGGCGATTCAATGCGTCCAAAACGGCGTTAACAACAGCACGGTTCAAATCGTTGCGCACCAGAGCCGAGCCGGTGAGGATATCCTCGCCGTATTGCGATAACATGTTCACCACGGCGACTACTATTTGCCTGCCCGCTACCATCACGTTCGGGTTGATGTCCTCGACGGCAATCTGGTCGGTCATATTGCAGGCTTGTTCGACAGCGCGCGCCGTGGCGCTGGCGATTAAACGCAGCTGATTGGACTGGCTCCCCTGCCCGGCAGCCTGTCCGATGAAGGTTTCGGAGCCACGTTGCAGATGCACGGTGGCTTCCGCCTTTGTACCGTTGACGGTGAGTTCTACATCTGCGATGCGGAGACGATTTCGCAGAGAGCGCAGCAGGGCACCCTGCATCTGAGCAACACTGATCTTGCGGTGGTCCACGACGATCCCATGCGATGCCAGTAGAGCCGATTCGATATCACGTACCACCTGCTTGGGTGAGCGATTCGCGGAGACCAGTGCGTGGATCTCCTGTATTGCTCCGTGCTTGTCCACCACCACGCGAGCCGAGAGGACATCGCGCAGCTGGCGAATGACCTTCTCAATCTGCTCGGCAGGTACCTGCCCAATGGTGCCTTTGGCAGTTGCCAGTTCACCTGTTGGCTGGTGGGACAACCCAACCCCTCCTTCAAGCAGGTGTTACCCGAACACACAATCCCCTTTCGGGAAACCACTACCGCAATATTGCCGGACTTGTGGTTTTATTGTAACACTACCGCACCGGATTATTCAAGTTACCAGTTGTATTTTCCTGCCTGTTTTTTTCGCGAGATGCACAAATCCCCTTTAAGGAAGTATGAAGATGTTCTCCCGCCGAGCAGGAAGCCCCTGCTCGATGCGCAAAATGTACAGATGCAAGTTGTTGGATGGAAGGGAGGCGTGCGACATGCGCTGCTACATACTCGGACTCATTCTGGCTGTGGTGATGGTGGGGTGTTCCCGCAAAGAGAGCACTTCGCCCGCGACGTCCACACAAACCGGCAACGCCCAGAGGACTTTTCGGTTCGCCATTATCCCCAAGCAACTGGATAACCCCGTGTTCAACTACGCCAAGATGGGCGCGCTGGGTGCTGCCGCCAAACTGGGTAATGTGGAAATCTACTGGAACGCCCCGGAAACAAACGACGAAGCCAAGCAGGCGCAAATCTTCGAAACCTACGTGCGCCAGAAGGTGGACGGCATCGCTGTTTCCTGCGTGAACGCCGAGATTATGCGCCGTGTCATCGACAGGGCGGTGGAACAGGGTATTCCGGTGGTCACGTGGGATAGCGATTCGCCGAAGAGCAAACGGCAGGCGTTCTTCGGCATGGATGACTATGAGGCGGGCAAAACGATGGGCGAGGAGCTGGCGAAACTCATCGACGGCAAGGGCAAGGTGGCTATCCTGTCGGGCGTGCAGGGAGCACAGAACCTCACCATGCGCATTCAAGGCGTGCAGGACGCGCTGAAGGCATACCCCGACATCCGTATCGTGACCACCGTCTACTGCAACGACGACGCCACCCGCGCCGAGTCGCTCATCAACAGCGTGATGCAGCAACATCCCGACCTTGCCGGCTGGGCGATGGTAGGCGGATGGCCGCTGTTCACCAAAACCGGGCTGAACGGTATCCAGCCAGGCGTGACCAAAGTGGTGGCGGTAGACCCGCTGGAGGGTAACCCCTGGACCTGGATTGAGAAAGGCTATGTGCAGGTGTGCATCGGGCAAAAGGTGTTCGACTGGGGCGCGAAGAGCGTGGAGATGTTGTATAACCTCGCCCAGGGGAAAGGCATCCCGCAGGCGGATGAGAAAGGCTTCGTGAACTCGGGGCTGGACATCGTGGTGCTGGACAGAACAAAGTTCAAAGACCCCTCGCGCTACATCTCGCTGGAGGATTACAAGAAGATGTTCGAACAGCGCAAACAGGAAGCGCAGGGCATCGAGGCAAAACAGTAACTCATCCATTCTCAGAAGGAGGAATACAGTGGCGAAAATCGGCGTGATTCACTATAACTGGCCCGGCTTTTCGTTCGAAGAGTTTCTGCGATTCGCGGCGGAGACGGGCTATCAATATGTGGAGCTGCAAATCAACGATGTGTGGACACCCGACGTCGACAACCCGGAAGCCAACGCCGAGCGGGTGCGCAAGCTGGTGGAGTCGTACGGGCTGAAGGTATCCGCGCTGGCGGCGGGCAACGACTTCCTGCAAACCGACGAGGAAGCCATCCGCTATCAGGTGGAGCGCATGAAGCGTATCTGTGGGCTCACACGCATCCTGAGCGAGGAGGCGGTGGTACGCAGTGAAGGCGGCGCGCCCAAAGAGAGCGTTCCCCGCCAGAAGTGGCTGGACGCGCTGACCGAATGCTTCCAGCGATGTCTCGATTTCGTGGACAAGATGGGCGTCGCGCTGGCAATCGACAATCACGGTTACATCACCAACGACTACACCATCCTGTATATGCTGTTGCAGCGCGTCAACCACCCGCTCATCGGCACCAATCTGGACACGATGAACTACCGCTGGTACGGACACGACCTGCAGGTGTGCAAACGCATCTACGAGCTGATGGCTCCGTATGTGAAGCACACGCACTTCAAGGATGGCTTTGGCAGTTTCGCAGAGTATCGCGGTGCGGCGCTGGGCGATGGCGAGATAGACCTCCTGTACGCCCTGAACTGCCTGAAACAGGCTGGCTACAGCGGCGTTTACTGTGCGGAATACGAAGGTCCCGAGGCGGCAGGTGGGGTCGGCTATGCGAAGTGCTACGGCTGGCTGAAGGAGCACGCAGGTTAAGAAGGAACCGTATCGCAAACGGAGGAGCAATCTCACGATAGCAGGCAAAGCAAGCATGTCGCAACCGCCTATCCACAGCATAGACGAGCTGGAAGAACGTCTTTCTCGCCCCACACCGGAGGTGGTGCAGCTTTTCCGCGAGTTACAGGGCGACCTGCTGGTACTGGGTGTGGCTGGAAAGATGGGCCCGACGCTGGCACGCATGGCGCGTCGCGCGATGGACGAGGCGGGCAATACCGCGAGGGTCATCGGTGTTGCCCGCTTTTCGCAACCGGAGATGCGCAACCAGCTGGAACAGGCTGGGATACAGACCATCGCCTGTGACCTGCTGGACGCGGAAGCGGTGCAGCGACTGCCCGATGCCCCCAACGTGGTGTTCATGGCGGGGATGAAGTTCGGTACCACCGGCGCGGAGCCGCTCACGTGGGCGATGAACACTGTCGCGCCCGCTTACGTGGCGAGCCGGTATCGCCAGTCGCGAATCGTGGTATTTTCTACCGGCAACGTGTACCCACTGGTGCCGGTGACAGGTGGCGGCGCGACCGAAGAGACTCCTCCTGAACCCATCGGCGAGTATGCGCAATCTGCGCTGGGCAGAGAGCGGGTGTTCCAGTACTTTTCCGGACGCTATGGCACGCCGGCGGTCATTTATCGCCTGAATTATGCGGTGGAGTTGCGCTACGGCATCATTTTAGATGTGGCGCAGAAGGTATGGGCGGGCGAGCCTGTTTCGCTGGCGATGGGCTGTGTGAACGTGGTATGGCAGGGCGACGCCTGTGCGTGGGCGTTGCGGTGTCTGTCGCTGGCGCAGTCGCCGCCGCTGGTGCTGAACGCTACCGGTCCCGAAACGCTCTCCATCCGTTATCTGGCAGGGCGACTGGGCGATTTGATGGGCAAGCAACCGCGCTTTGAAGGGGCAGAGGCAGATACCGCTCTTCTCAGCAACGCGAGCAAAGCGCACCGCCTGTTCGGCTATCCAGCGGTGACGGTAGATACTGTCATCCAGTGGGTGGCGCACTGGGTGATGCAGGGACTTCCGACCCTGAACAAGCCCACGCACTATGAGGTCAGGGACGGACGATTCTAAGCGGGAGGTTCAACGAAAAGAATGCGCATTATCATGCTCTCGTGGGAATATCCTCCGAAGATAGTCGGAGGCATCGCGCGGCATGTGTACGAGCTGGGGCACGCACTGGCGGAAGAAGACGTAGAGGTGCATGTCATCACCGCCGAGTTCCCCGGTGCGCCTGCCTACGAACGGCAACATGACCTGCTGCACGTGCACCGGGTGCCGGTCACCGAACACGCCAACGACTTTGTGCACTGGGTTCAGCTGCTCAACCGGTCGATGCAGGCGAAAGCGGAGGAACTGTTGAACAGCTGGCTGCAGGAGGACAAGCCCTTCAAGGCGCGCCCCTTTGCTGACGGAGTGCTTTTGCATGCGCACGACTGGCTGGCGCACTACAGTGGTGCTTACCTGAAGCACGCCTATCGCCTGCCGCTCATCGCCACCATCCACGCCACCGAGTACGGAAGGAATAACGGACTGCATAACGACCTGCAGCGCTATATCGCCAGCGTGGAGTGGCAGCTCAGCTACGAGGCATGGCGTGTGATATGCTGTTCCTGGTATATGAAAGGCGAGGTGGAATTTGCCCTGCAAACACCATCGGATAAGATTGTGGTGATTCCGAACGGCGTGGACACCACCAAGTTTGAGTTCAAGTTTGATGAAGCCGAGAGGCAAGCCTTCCGCCACAACTACGCTGCCCCTGACGAAAAGATTCTCTTCTTTGTCGGCAGGATGGTGCGCGAGAAAGGGGCGCATATCCTGCTGGAAGCGTTGCCCAAAGTGCGCGTGGTGTATCCGAAAGTGAAGCTGCTGATTGTGGGCGGGGGATATCGCGACCACCTTGTGCAGCTGGCGAACTGGCTGGGTATCGCCCCGCATGTGTATTTCACGGGCTTCGTGCCCGACGATGTGCTGTTGCGCATCTACCGCATCGCCGACGTCGCGGTGTTCCCCAGCCTGTACGAGCCGTTTGGCATTGTGGCGTTAGAGGCGATGGCAGCGCGTATTCCCGTTGTAGCCTCCGACGCAGGCGGACTGAAAGAGGTGGTCGAGCACAACGTGACGGGCATCGTCACCTGGCTGAACAACTCGGATAGCCTCGCGTGGGGCATCCTCGAAGTGTTGCAAAACCCCGACCGCGCGCAGGAGATGGTGAAAGAGGCATACCGGCGCGTGAAGACCATGTACAACTGGAAGCGCATCGCCCGACAGACCATCGAACAGTACCGTCAGGTGTGGAACGAGTACCGAAGGAGCGACTGGTAGCCAGCTTCCCTGTTGTTACCAATGGCGAGTCACATTTAATTCCCAGTTTGAAATGTCACATATCCAAACGCTTCGATGGTATC
>JAIMBJ010000043.1 GCA_023511455.1 Bacillota bacterium | reverse complement strand
CCACATACGCCTGCAACGTCCCCACCTGCGCCGGCGTGAACATCGGCTCCGCGACCACCACCGCGTCGCACGCGCACAGCTTCAACCGCACCTGCAACCCCGCGCCATCGCGCAGGCACTGCCGTAAACACTCACGCAAACCTGCATCTGGACAGATAAGCCATACCACCGGCATGTCAGACACCTCGCCACAGAAGATACTGAAAAGAGTATAAAATAAGCTTCAGCAGGTGTCAACGGTAGCGACAGCCTTGCGCGTATGCTTGCACTTGCCACAAGCATTCCTTTATACTATTAACAACGCTAACCAATCGCATTGGAGGCGAACGATGGCTTATCTACCCAAAGCGCCAGAGCGTCCTGACCGGTATCGCGTTACCGTAAACGAGTATGTTCACTACCAGCGTCACGGCTACCTGAAAGTAGAGAAGCTGCTGGCGGAAAGCGATGTGCAACGCCTGTTGGAGTGGGCGGAGCGGCGACGTCAACCGCCCGCCGTCTCCCAACAATCCGACCGTGCCGCGCTGGAGGAGGTGTTCAAAACACAGACGCGCGTACACCAGCTGCACCGCGTTGACGCTACTGCCGAATGGGGGCTGCTGCATCCGCGTGTCATTGACGTGCTGGAGGCGCTTATCGGTCCCGATGTGCTTGCCTTGCAAACGATGCTCTTCTACAACCCGCCGGGCATGGGCGGACAGGGCTGGCATCAGGACTCGTATTACATCACTACCTACCCGGACACCCTTATCGGAGCATGGATTGCGCTGGATCCTGCGGACGAGCAAAACGGATGCCTGTGGGTGGTTCCTGGCTCTCACTGCGAACCGGTCTATCCTCCTACCACGCCATGGGGGTTCATCCACGCGGAGGGAGCCATCGAGCATCTTTTCCCCGCGCAAAACGCCAGCCACCTCGATGACGAGGTGAACGCCCTGACCAAAGTCGTGCGCAAATACCCCGACCCCATCCCCGTGCCGATGGAGCCGGGCGACGTGCTGTTCTTCCACGGGCATATCCTGCACCGCTCCTACCCCAACCGCACGTCTGACCGCTTCCGCCGCGCGTATGTCTGTCACTACTGCAACGCGCGCTCGTGGGTGCCCTGGAATCACGGCGAACCGTACGAAGGAGATTGCGCCAACTATCAGCATATCCTGGCAAGGGGAAGCACACACCTGCCGTATGCTACTCCTCCCTTCGGTACGCCCGTGTACCTGTATGAACCTGCAGACGCCCAAACGCCGCCGCCCCGCATGATGGGCATGGAAGACGGCACGATGGAGAGTGTGCAAACGGCGTCAGACAGGGTATAATACGCCTGGAGGTAGTGTGGCAATGGCGTTCGAGTTGCCGCCCTTTCCCCGAGCGGAGGGCGACCCGATTGTGAAATACCCAGACCCCGTCCTGCGCCAGGTGGCGGAGCCAGTCAAACGCATCACGCCGGAGATACGCCAGCTGGTGTCGTTCATGCGCAAGGCGATGCTGGATGCCAACGGCATTGGTCTTGCCGCGCCACAGGTGGGCGTCTCTATCCGGCTCTTACTGTATACTGACTTTGCGGACGAAAGCAACCCTCAGATTTATGCCCTTGTCAATCCGGTCATCCTGAAGATGGCGGGCGAGCAGCTGGAACCGCCGGAAGGATGCCTGTCGCTGCCCGGCTTGATGGGCAACGTGCGTCGCGCTCAAACCATCTGGGTGAAGGCGACCAACCTGCAGGGCAAGACCATTAAGTTCAAGGCAGAGGGTCTTACCGCCCGGGTCATCCAGCATGAGGTAGACCATCTGGACGGTATCCTGTTCATCGACCGTGCAGACCCCGCCACGCTCCGCTGGGCAACTGAAGAGGAAGAACCCAAACGGAAGGAAGCGGTCGCTGTCGGCAAATGATGCGCCGGGTGCTCTTTTTCGGAACGAGCGAGTTCGCCGTTCCCTCGCTACTCGCTTTGTGCAGAGCGGGATACGACCTCCCGGTAGTGGTGACGCAACCCGACCGTCCTACCGGCAGACACTTGCGGTTGCAACCCACCCCGGTGCGCCGCGCCGCCGAAGAGCAAGGGCTGACTGTCTGGACACCCGAAAAGGTGCGTCGGAAGGAGTTTATCGAGCAGGCGCGCGCCCTCGCGCCGGATGTGATTGTGGTTGCCGCGTTCGGGCAGATTCTCCCCGAAGCACTGCTGAAGATTCCGTCCAGCGGCTGGGCAGTCAACGTTCACGCATCGCTCCTTCCCAAATATCGCGGCGCTGCCCCCATCCAGCACGCCATCCTGAACGGTGAAACCGAAACAGGCGTCACCATCATGCAGATGGAGCCGACGCTGGACACCGGTCCCATCCTCCTGCAACGCACCTGCGCCATCCTGCCGGAGGACGATGCCGGTACGCTGGAACGGAAGCTGGCGCAGCTGGGAGCCGACCTGCTGATAGAAACCCTGCGCGCGCTGGAGCAGGACGCGATATCGCCCCAGCCACAGGACCATTCTCTTGCCACCTACGCCCCACCCATCACCCGCGAAGATAGCCTTATTCGCTGGGAAGAGACGGCGCTTCGAATCTGGTGCCGCGTGCGCGCGATGTCTCCGAAGCCGGGCTCGGGCTTCTTCTGGAATGAAAAATGGGTAAAGGTGTGGAAGTGCCTTCCCGTATCCGACAGGACGCCTCAGCCTCCCAGCTCCGTGCTGAAGGTGGAGAGGCAGTCGCTGTACGTCGCCTGCGGTGAGGGCACGATACTGCAGCTGCTGGAAGTGCAACCCGAAAGTCGTCCGCGAATGAGCGCAGGCGATTGGGCACGGGGTGCGAGGCTGTCGGGCAACCTTACATCGCCCACACCCACTTGAGTGCGATGCGCTCCGTGAAACGATCCGCGTTCGGGTCGCCGATGATAACGTACATGTCCTGCCCTACCCCTCCTGCGCTGCGGTAGGCAAGGTACCAGTTCACATTACCGTCCCTCTGCACCAGCCGCGCGCTCAACGCGCGCAGTTCATCGAACTCCCAGCTTACGGTGAGGATATACTGGTCGCGGTTTTCGTCGAACCGCAGGATCGAGCCGTTTAGCCCCACATCCAGCTTACCGAACAGCCGGCGCGTGATGCCGAAACCGATAAAACGGATATCCCTGTCCGAACGCTGTCCGAACTCGTAACGGAGGTTCCACTGCCGGAACCGATTGCTGACGTTACCGCCCACGCTTACCTGAAACACACGGTCATGCGTGCCTTCAAATGTGGCGACCTCATGCTCGATACCGATGCGGTGATCGGAGCGCAAGGTGACGTTCAGAGATGCCTGTATACCCTTTTCGAAAGGTGTGCCGTCACAGTGTGTGTAGTCGCGCAGAAAAACATCTGCCTCCAGCTCGCGGATGGCTCCCTGCCGAAACTCGTTATCATAGCGGGTATACCATGATAATCCCTGTCTGTCGGTGAAATAGATG
The DNA here is from genome assembly GCA_023511455.1 of Bacillota bacterium. Classification (NCBI taxonomy): domain Bacteria; kingdom Bacillati; phylum Bacillota; species Bacillota bacterium. The sequence goes on along the minus strand of JAIMBJ010000043.1, from coordinate 20,802 downwards.
AGCCCCAGCGAGGCGCGAAAATCGGGGTCAATCCGCATCCAGCGCAACCCGCTGAACCAGCGAGGCACTTCGTAGTTCAAAGTCACGTCGGTCGCGACGCCGCCCGTATCCCCTTCCCGTGCATAAATCCACTTGCCACCGATGCGGAAGTTGCCGAAGCGGATGTTACCGCTGGTACCGTACGCATCATGCTGCGGGTTATCGCTACCGCGGCGCAGCAGACCGTAGATACTCCACCCTCCGCGCTCGCCCGCGGAGTAGCGTAAATGCGCCACCGACGCCCTGTCTCGCTCTCCGCGGAAGGTGCTGAGCACGCCGATCGACAGCGCGGGATGGAGGTTGCCGAAAAGTTTCAAGCCTGCGTCGAACTCCGCGATGCGCTGGCTGTAGAAAAGGCGTCCGATACCGTAAGGCTCCGTCAGGTCAAAGTAACGGATGCCTTCCATAAAGAACGGGCGCGTTTCCTCCACAAACCGCTCACTGCGGCTGAATTCGATGCCTTCTACGGACGCCTCGATGTTCCGAAAGTCGGGGAACATGCTTAGCACTCCGGTCAGCTGAGGAGTTGGCGTGTAGCGCACATCCAGTCCGGCACGTACCTCCTCCCCACCACCGTCCTGCCACTCCGGCGTGAGATAGCTCATGAACTGCAGGGTTTTGCGATTGCCTGCCTTTGGAGGTCGCACCCCCTGCCATACTCCCATCAGCTCGGGGCGGCGCATGGGGGTGACGTCGCTCCAGAAGTAGTCGATGCGCGTGCGGGCATGGTCACGCTTGAAGTTAATACTCATGTTGACTGCGCCGTTGGTGTTGGGATAGTTTAAAACCTCCCAGGGAATACGCATCTCCACCGTCCAGCCATCCGGCACTCGCTGTACCGCCGCCTGCCAGATGCCGCGCCACTCGCGTTTGGCAGCGCGCCCCCCGGCGATGCGTTCGTTCTGGGTGCCCAGGGCGTTCACGATGAAAGCCGAGATGTTCGCCCAGTCGCGCGAGCGATAGGGGTCGATCTGAAAAGTGACCGTGTCCTCTCCGGGGAACTGCGAACCTGGGCGGATTTCCCGCGCCACAATGGCGTCTGGCTGGCTATCATGACAGTAAAACGCGACATAGATAGCCGTGTTGTCATATAGGATGTATGCTTCGGTCTGGTCTGCGGCGGGCTTGCCGGTGTAGGGGTCGATAAACTCCCGCGCGACAGGCGCACTTTGCCATGCTTCGTCATCGAGCTTTCCGTCTATCACCGGAGGCTTAGCCGTACTGACCGCCGGTATGGTTCGAACCGAAAACTGCCCCGCCGACAAAGGGACAGCCAGATACAGGGACAACAGCCCAACGATTACATACCACCACTCTTTTCTCATCTTCCTCCGCCAGTGAATCCCACCTTTTCACTTAACCGTTTTATTTTATCAGAACTCCCCTGGCTAAAACAACTCCACCCGTGGTGGGGAATGCAGAGACTGTTTCAGAAACCTGTTCACTGTATCCGTACACAAGGCTTGCAATCATGAGCAGAAAAAGGCTATACTCACCACAGAAAAATACGGATGAACAGGAGTCCACGGGGGAGATGGCAGTCCAAAAGGCGATACCTTTCCGTGTTCCCTACTCCCTGCACACTATCGACAATGGCTTGCGTGTGGTGCTTTCCGAAGACCACAGTGTGCCGGTGGTAGCAGTGGTGGTGCTGTATGATGTGGGGGCACGTAACGAACCGCCCGGACGCACAGGGTTTGCCCATCTGTTCGAACACATGATGTTTCAGGGTTCCGTCAACGTAAGAAAGGGCGAGTTCTACACCTACGTCGAGGACAACGGCGGTGTGCTTAATGGGATGACCAGCAGCGATTTCACCATCTATTTCGAAGTCATGCCCAGCAACCAGCTGGAGCTCGCCCTGTGGCTCGAGGCGGACAGGATGCGTTCCCTGCAGGTCAATCAGGAGAACTTAGATAACCAGCGCGAGGTGGTCAAAGAGGAGAAGCGCTTGCGTGTGGACAATCAACCCTTCTCGTACGCGCGGGGCATCTTGCTCTACGAGCTGGCGTACGACAACTTCGCCAATGCACACTCGGTCATCGGTTCTATGGAAGACCTCGATGCGGCAACCCTGGAAGACGTGCAACGCTTCTTCCGCACCTATTACGCCCCCAACAACGCCGTGCTGGCCATCGCTGGCGACTTCGAAGAGAACCAGGCTTTGGAGTGGGTGCGCAAACATTTCGGTGACATCCCCCCACAGGAGCCGCCGCAGCCGGTGGATGTGAGTGAACCAGAGCGTGGACAGGAGAAACGCGCTACCTATACCGACAGGCTGGCAAACTTGCCCGCGATAGCAACGGCATGGAAGGTTCCGCCCCGCCACTCGCCTGAAAGATACGCACTCGCTCTGCTGGACCGTATCCTGTTCGGAGGAGAGAGTGCACGCCTGCACCAGCGGCTGGTGAAACGACAAAAGAGCGCGCTGGCTGTATCGGGAGGGCTGGAGGACCGCCGGGGACCAGGGCTTTTTACGACCTTCGTGGTCTTCAAGCCGGACAGGGATTTTGAGCATGTCGAGCGCAGTATCTATGCCGAACTGGAGCAGATACAGCAAAAGGACGTGCAACCACGCGAGCTCCAGCGTGCGAAGAACCAGCTGCGCGCAGAACGCTTCCGGGGCGTCTGGGGCGGAATGTACGGACTTCAGACCCCGCTCGGGCGAGCGATGGAACTGGCATATCACACGCTTTTTGACGGCGACCCAGCGTTGATCAACACCGACTTGCAACGCTATCTGGATGTTACCGCGGAAGACGTGCAACAGGTCGCTCAGCGCTTCCTGGTACCCACCAACCGTACCGTTTTGTATATTCTTCCCGGTGCAACCGGAGCAGAGCAATAGAGGAGGACAGAATGGGGAGACCAGAAGTGATAACCACCCCTCCACCGCCGACAGCATTGCGTCCGCTGGTGCTGCCCAGACGCGAGCAGTTCACCGCCGCCGGTGGCTTGCGTGTGATTCTTGTGGAAGACAGGCGCGTTCCTTTTGTGACGTTACGCCTCGTGGTGCGGGCAGGCAGCGCACACGACCCTGCCGACCTGCCCGGTCTGGCAGCGTTGACCGCTCACTGCCTCACACAGGGCACTCAAAAACGCAAGAGCTTCCAGTTCGCCCGCGCTGTCGAGGAGCTGGGCGCCACTCTGGAGGCCCATGCCAACCGGGACTACAGCACCGTTTCCGCAACCGTGCTGGCGGAAAACCTGATCCCATTGCTGAAACTGCTGGCGGAGACTGTAACCGCCCCGGCGTTTGACCCTGACGAGGTGGAGCTCGCGAAGGAGAACACTATCCAGACACTGCGTTACCAGCGAACTCAACCGGCCTTCCTCGCCCGCGAGCGCTACGCGAGGGTGCTTTTCGGCAACCACCCCTACGCGCGTATCGCTCCGACGGAAGAGTCGGTGAACGCCATGACACCTGATACCCTGCGCCAGTTCCACGCGAGCAATTACACTCCGGACAACAGCCTGTTAGTAGTGGTTGGGGCAGTGGATGCCTCACAGCTGCACAAAGGTCTGGACAAAGCGTTCGCAGGCTGGCAATCGCGAGGCGTGCAACACCCGACGCACGAACCACCTCCGTGCCGCCAACGACGCACGGTACACATCGTGGATCGGCCGGGCTCGGTGCAGGTTAACCTGCTTATCGGGCATCTTGCCCCGCGCCCGAACGACCCCGATTTTCTGGCTCTGGAGGTGACTAACACGGCACTGGGGGGACGTGCAGGTTCGCGGCTTTTCATGAACGTGCGCGAGCAGAAAGGGTTCGCCTACGATGTGGGGTCACATCTATCGCAACACCGTGAAGCAAGCAGCTTCTCCATGTCCGCACAGGTACGCCCGGAGGTGGTGGGCGAAGCGGTGCAGGAGATGCTCAAAGAGGTAGATGTGCTCCGACGCGACGGTATCACCGAAAACGAGCTGGAAAGCACGAAGAACTACCTGAACGGCACCTTCTCCATCCACCTCAGCACGCAGGGCGGTATCGCGAGCGAAATCGTGGCTATCGAAATGCTGGAACTGCCCAAAGACAGCATGGAAACCTATCGCGAGCGCGTGCAGTCCATCACACTGGAGACGATACGCGATGTGGTCCAACGCCACCTCGTCCCAGACCGCATGGCGATTGTGGCTGTAGGAGAGGCAGAGCATATTCAGAAATCTCTGGAGCCGTTCGGCGAGGTCGAGGTGCGTCCGGCGTCGTGAACTGAAGTATACATCCCCTCTCCCACAGGCTGGGAGAGGGGTCACGCGAATCTACCACCCGCGCGGAGCCAGAAGCTCCTTCTCCTCGAGCTGTCGGATGTCGATGCCCACCATTGGCTCGCCAAGGTCCTCGGAAATCTCGGCGAGGACCTTCGGGTCGTTGTAGTAGGTCACCGCATCCACAATGGCTTTGGCACGGCGTTTCGGGTCACCCGATTTGAAGATACCGGAACCGACGAACACTGCCTCCGCGCCCAGCTGCATCATCAGCGCAGCATCTGCAGGGGTGGCGATACCACCCGCCGAAAAGTTCGGCACGGGTAGCCTGCCGGTGCGGTGCACCTCTACCACCAGCTCATACGGAGCCTGCAGCTGTTTGGAAGCCGCCATCAGTTCGTCCTCGCGCAGGCTCTGCAGCCAACGGATGCCACTCATCACCGCACGCATGTGGCGTACCGCCTCCACCACGTTGCCCGTACCTGCCTCGCCTTTGGTGCGTATCATCGCCGCGCCTTCGCCGATTCGCCGTAACGCTTCACCCAGATCGCGGCAGCCGCAAACAAAAGGAACCCTGAAAGCGTGCTTGTGGATGTGGTGCTGTTCATCGGCAGGGGTCAGCACTTCGCTCTCGTCAATGAAGTCCACCCCCAGCGCTTCCAGTATCTGCGCTTCCACAAAGTGCCCGATTCGGCATTTCGCCATGACCGGGATGCTGACCGCCTTCATGATGGCTTTGATGATTTTGGGGTCGGTCATGCGGGCGACGCCACCCTGCGCCCGGATGTCGGCGGGTACACGCTCCAGCGCCATGACCGCTACCGCACCCGCCTCCTCGGCGATTTCCGCCTGTTCGGGCGAGGTTACATCCATAATCACACCGCCCTTCAGCATCTCCGCCAGCCCGACCTTCGTGCGCCACGTCGCCTTCTCTACCTCGTTCATGTCTCTCGCCTCTCTTCGTGGGAATAGCGATTCCATTATACCCGAATGACGCAAAAGGGCGCAGGTCATTCCTGCGCCCCCTGCTCTTGCTCCACCTGTGCAGTGGTTTTACGCTTTGCGCCGCCGCAGCAACGGAAGCAAACCGAGTGCAAACAGGCTCATCGTTGCCGGCTCCGGGACGACTGCCATGCGAATCACCATGTCGTTGTAGTCGCCGCCGAAACCTTCGCCCATGTTCTTCCGTTTATCCTCAACGCCAATCCAGTACACGCCGGGCGCTTCCTTGAACACCGCAAAGTGCTGGTGATCCTGCTCAGCCAGCGGGTTCAGGCTGGACTGCGTGTAATACTTCACACCGCCCGCGGTCTTGATGTATAGACCGAAGTTGAGGCTCGGGCTGAAAACTGTAGTGGCACCAGCACCCGCAGCACCGGGGAAGATGACTCCACCTACCAACGGGTTAGTCACGTCGTACCAGCCGAGCTCGTTGATGTTGGCGTTGCCGGCTACTTCGATGACCAGCTTCACCGCCTGCGACAGAGGGCTCTTGAAGTGGAAGTTCAGGTCAGCCCCCGTAGGTGTGGCGTCGATGCCCCACCACTCGGGGGTGATTGCCGGGCTGGCGGGATGGCTGCTGAAACCACCGGTCTTGCTCAGGAAGTAACCGATGTTCTTCTTGTTACCGTCCTGGGAAGTATTGTCCCAATAGGGGCTGCCATCCTGATTCGGCGCGGACCACGCCTGCCATCCTGCACCAGGAGTACCCACAATCGTGGTGGCGCCGGCGGAGACGGTCAAAACCATGACACCAGCCACTGCAGTCGCGAGCCACCGAGAAACGCGCTTTTGCATGTGTACACGACCTCCTTCAAAAGTTTAGTCACCCCTATTTAATCGCAAGAATAGGCGCACATGCGCTTCGCAAAATACGGGGATTAAACCGAAAGGGGCTGAAAACCGGTTATTTTTCGGGGATATTCCGAGCTGTAGTTCTCAGCAGGTAGCACGATGATGGCTCACGTATGTCGGCAAAGTCTGTCCCCTTGCACGCATCGGGCGTCTCTGGTAAACTATATGTGCGCGCACGGGGGCCCGTAGCTCAAAGGCAGAGCGGCCGGCTCATAACTGGTTGGTTGCAGGTTCGAGTCCTGCCGGGCCCACCACCCTATCCAAACGCTTTCCCCCACACGGTGTCGTACGCCTGCTTCGCTTTCGCCACGGCCTCATCGGGAGCCATTGCTTTTAGTTCTTCATTGAACACCTCGATAGCGATGCCACCGTCGTAGCCGACTTTCTTCAGCGCGCGCAGGAAGCCCGTGAGGTCAATCACTCCCTCACCCGGCAACAGGCGCTGGAAATCTATTTGCTCTTGCGGAGGCTTGTTGGGTGCGTCGTTGATATGCACATGCACAATCTGCTGGTTGGTCAAACGCTCCAGGTCTTCTGTGGTGCCCTCCGTACAGAACCAGTGGAAACTGTCTACCAGTAATCCGAGATTGGGCGCACCGATTTCCGCCTCAAAATTCAGCAGCTGGTGCATGGTATGGATCCACTCGTACTTGCTGGTGCGGGCGGTTGCCGGACCCACCCATTCCAGACCAAGACGCACATCGAAATCCGCCAGCACCCGTGCGATTTCCCTAAAGCGCTCTGCCATCCGTACGGAGTAAGCCGCGGGAAATTCGTCGATGCTCGGGGGTAGCCAGGTCGCCGTTCGGGTACAACCAATCGCCTGCGCAGCCCGCGCCAGCCGCGGCAGTTGACGCAGTCCCTCTTTCAACGTTTCATGGTCCTTGCGCCACTCCACCGGCAGTCCGAAGCAAACCGGCTCGATACCCGATTCCTCGAAAATCGCGCGTGCGGCGTCCACACCCTGTTGCTGGATGATGTCCGCAATCTCCTCCACGCTGAACTCCACCGCCTGAAAACCGTGCCTTTTCGCCCGAGCAACAAACTCATGAATGTTGCCGTAACCGCCTATTGTTGCGTTCAGACAGAGTTTCACTGTGTAGCCTCCTATCCAACCGCATTTTGTGTTTTCATGAATCGCTCTATCTCTTCCACCGGTCGCACTCCGGCACACGCCCCCATCGCCCCGGCGTTCAACGCTGCTGCCGCCGAACCGAAGCGAATCGCCCATTTAAGGTTGCGTCCCAGCACGTAGCGTCCATACATCAGCCCGGCGCGGAACACATCGCCGGAACCGGTGGTATCCACGACACTGGGCGCGCGGTACGCCGGGATATGCACCACATCTTGATGTTCGCGCTCCGCCAGTACACATCCTTTCGCGCCAGCGGTGAGGACAACGGTGCACCCGTACCGCTCCCGATACTGAGCCGCCACGCGCTTCAGATAGTCGATGCTATCATCGCGCCCGACCCACTCGTAGGAGGTGAGCAAAATAGTTGCTACCTGACCCGCCCGCTCCGAATCGTGCAGGTCCATCGCCACAACTGGCACACCCGCCCTCGCAGCCTGCTCACACGCACGCACGGAAGCCTCTCCGGGGTTGGCGTCGGCGGTAAAGGCTTTCGCCTGACGCAGCGCTTCCGCTGGAACCTGCTCAGCAGACATCTGCGCAAAGCCCGAACCAAACATCGTGCGGTGTCCGTCTGGCGTGACATACACGTCGCAGGTAGGCGTTTGCACATCTTTTCGCAAGCGAAGGAAGCGCAGGTCCAGAGAAGGATACGCCTTTAACATCCGCAGCAGGTGTTCTGCCAGTTCATCTTCGCCCAGCGCGTTGGGCACCAGCGCGACGTGAACATCCCACGTTGCCAGCGCAATGGCGGTATTCAATGCCTCGCCGCCGGGCATCCATCGCTCCTCCAAAACCTCCACGTATCCGCCCGGTGGCGGCAGCTGGTCGACTTTGCGTATCCGGTCCAAACACATTGTGCCGTAGACGCAGACATCGTAAGCCATTCTTTGACAAGCCCCCCGTAGGACATACAAAAGCCGCAAGGCAACGCGCCCTGCGGCTTGTGGACTTTCCACACATCCTCACCGCTCCGGACTGCGCAGACGGAACAGCTCGTATGCCACCAGCACAGGCGGAGCGCCGATGTTGTTGGCGATGCGGTCGATCACCCGCGCCAGGTTCCGCTCCGTCAGGTCGTCTACTTCGTCGCTGGCGGAGTACAGCTCGTCCATCGCCTCACTGACCATCTGCAACGCCCTGCGCAGATACTGTGCTTTCCCCTGAGGCAGCTGACGATAGGGTTGCTCGGAGTAAGCACGCACCACGCGGTCGTAGAGCGCATCCCAGGACTGCTCCACCTCTTCCTGTTTGCGTCGCTGGGCATACTCCTGCTCACGGCTGGCAGCTGCGAGCGCTTCACGTTGCTTGGTGCGCTCCCAATCGGTGAGGGTGGTGCCCTCAATGATGCGCAGTTGTACATCCTGACCCGCAAGCTCCGAGAGGATAATCTCAATCGTGCGGCGGTAGCCCGGATTACGCAGATGCCCGGACAGGCTGTATCGCTGAGAGGGCAACCCGACCACAAACTCACCGTTCTCTATGGTGATGGGCACCGCATGGTCCAGTGCTTCCCACATGCTGGGCAAAACGATTTTGTCCTTCATGCGGTCCACGCCCTGTGCCCATATCTCCTGTGCAGACAAAGCCATCTTTTGTTCTCCTTACCTGTTCATGCTGACAGGTACATTATAGGCAAAAACGAGCGGTCAGGCAAATGTTAAGGTACCACCTCCACCTGCCCCAGCAGGTAGCGTCTCTGACCATCGTTGCGCGGCAAGGGAAGAGCGATCTCTGGCGTGCCCGTCGCGGTGCCTACCGAAACATATACCGAGTAAACACCCGGCTTCAACTGAAACGGAAGTGCAAAGCTCGCCCAGGTCTCCACAACCTCTATTTTGTCTGGTGGTGTAACGGGCAGGTTTTTGACGTTCAGCCCTTCGTCCACCAGCACCGCCACGATGCCGCCTTTCTCATCCTTCCATGTGATTGCCGGATAACCACCCCGATAGCAAGGCGCGACACCCGCGTTGCTCCACTGCCACCGCAGTTCCCATCTACTTCCGACCTTCGCCCGCTTCTGCCACGAAGCCTCTACCAGTCGCAGGCGGTAGCCCAACCGACGATTGATTTTGTCTATCAGTTCGCGATTCTCCTGAAGGAACTCGCGCGGCCACCAGTGGATAGATGCGTAACTGGCGTGGTATTCCTCCACCGCCTGCAGGTACTTGCTGCCGTCCTGCCAGTAACCCCGCTCTTTGGACGGTCCATAGTGTTGGCACTCGAGGATCACCGGTCTATCGCGCCAGAAAGCCTGTGCCATACCTGCCTGGAAATAGGCGTTCTCGCCACCCTGCACCAGAATGCTGTCGTCACGCAGGGTCAATCCTTTCTCGCGGGCGTAGTCGATGGTCTCCTCACCATGAAAAGAAAAATCATCGTTCGCCGCCAGCAGAGTGCGTTTGAAATACTGGACATGCAGGTCGATGTGCCTCTTTACCGTTTCGGGGGAGATTTTGCGCCGCGTGCTGGCGAAGGTATGACCTTCACCCCACACGCCCAGCGAGCCCACGTCGATGAACGCTACTTCGGGGTTGCCGTCGTATCGTTTTGCCAGCGCAGCGAGGAAGTTCTCCAGCTTCTGCAGGAAAACGGGGTCGTCGTAATCCGGTTCCCAGTAGGGACCACCCTCTTTAACGCCCACGCCCGGCTCAAAGTCATAACCCTTTGCACCGACGCGATACACCCATTCCGGCGTTGCCCAACGCGTCCAGGACTCGCTGCAGCTGATGCGCAGGGCTATCTGCTTACCCCGGGCAATCCATCGTTGCGCAGGAGTATCGAGCACCGACCAGTTGAAACGTCCCTCCTCGGGCTCGATGTACGACCAGGGTATGCGCAGATACACCACCGAAAGGCCGGGGAAATCGTCCACCGTGTCGGAAGGCTCCAGCCGCGAGCCATAGTTCTCAGGGATGTTGTCGTAGTAGTGCAACACCCAACCCATACCGGGGTTGACCAATGCTTCTCCAGTATCCTCCGGGCGCACGGTTACCCATCCATCCTGCCATCCGACACTACCCATCGCCAGCAACAGACATAGTCCCAGCATCGCCCTCTCTCCCTCCGTAAGCACTTGCTTCTGCGTTCTCGACTGCAGCACAAGGTTCCTGCACACGCGGGGACGACTCTCGATATTCAGTTGCTCCTTGTCGAAGCGCAAGCCGCACTCTTTTCGGCAGGCAACCCGCGATAATTCCGGCAAAATTCACTAAAGGATCCGGGAACAATTTAGCTATAATAATCGACAAATACATCGGAAGTTACGCATGCTGGAAGAACACCCAAGGTTGCACCGCCTTTCGTGCGCCTGCAGTCACTGTTTGGGTGTCAACGTTGCATCTCCTGAGGAACTGGAACATCCTGCACCGCACCCAGGAACAGGTTCGTCCATCTGTAGGATGATAAAAGGGGAAGCACATCATTCCGCTGTGTAACGACTTAGTACTTCGTTTCAAGGGGGAAAGAACATGAAACCCGCTTTCTCGCAGGACGGTTACGCCCTAATGCGGCGGCTTTGGAGCTATGCCCTCAGCGTGCTGTGCGTGGCACAAGCGGCACATGCCACCGTAACCGTTACCACCAACTACGGAGTGGTTGCGACGGAATGGACAACTACGACCGGCAATATGAAGATGGATTTCGACTGGGTCCGCAACCGCTTCGTGATACAGTACCAGTACGGCACTACACCGCCGCAGTATGCAACGATTGACCTGGCAACCAAGGCTCTGAACCATCTGGCATCCACCACGAGCAGTACCCACTTCGAAACCCTGTTAACCGTGCTACCTCAAAACTGGAACGGCCATGCGCAGGGAACGACCTTCGTATCTAGCGGCGGTACGGGCGAAATCTTCGCAATCTCCCCTACAGGCACAGTAACCACCTTTACCTCCGGCCTGCCAAGCGCGCATAATTGGTGGGCGACCCCCACCAATTACACCACCGTGCGGTTGGACGAGTTTGGAGTCGCTAACTACGACCTGTTCTACGCCAACGAAGGCAGCGGAGAGGTCTCGCGAGTGAATAGTGCCGGCAATATCGTGTGGACGACAGCTCTGAGCTACACAGACTCCTACGGGTTTAGTCAGCAGGGCTTGCCCGAGGCGTTGATTGTGCTGGGAAGCAACTCGCGTTGGGGCACCTTCCAGAATAAGGTGCTGGTCGGGCAGAACTATCCGACGTCTACAATGTTCACGATAGACCCAGCGACAGGCTCGTTTCAGGCAGTAACCTCACCGATTCCTGGCGCACCGGAATCGTTTCGCCTCTATCACTCGCGCACGGGCGCACCGCTGGCGCTGTATGTTTCGCTGTACGGGGGGAGCAACTCCAAGATTTATCAGCTGAGTAACCTAACAGGCATCCCTAACCTGCAACCGAACGACCTGTTTATCGCCCGTGAAGCCAACGGAGGCGGCGAAGTGTACCACGTCTACTGGGACAACAACACCAGCAGTTTCGTCTCCCAGCAAATCGCGGCCTTCTCCGGCCCAGGATATTTCCTCGAGGACATGGTGTTCGCCCCACAGGCTGTTGTTCCCGAGCCCACATCGCTGTTACTGTTCGCCACAGGAGCGGTTGGTGTCGGTGTATTCCGGAAACGGTCGGGGAAGAGGCAAGCCAGGAAATAGGTCACACGGAGCAAGAACTCCACGTGGAGGGCGAGGCTCCCGCCGAGCCGAAAACCTCTCCCCGCCCGTGGGGAGGTCGGGTGGGGGGCTCACTGCAGGAAGTTCGCCCTCCACCCTCACTTGCGCTATCCTTACACGTCGTAGTACAGCACGAACTCGTAGGGGTGCGGACGCAGCGCGACTCCTTCCACCTCGCGCTTCTGTTTGTAGTCGATGTAGGTCTCGATCAAATCTTCGGTGAACACCCCCCCGCGCAGAAGGTATTCGTGGTCTTCGCGCAACGCCTGCAGCGATTCGGCAAGGCTGGCAGGGGTGTGTTGAATGCCCTTGCGCTCCTCCGCAGGCAGCTCGTACAGGTCCTTATCAATCGGGTCTGGGGGCACGATTTTGTTCTGAATGCCGTCCAGCCCCGCCAGCAGCATCGCGGCAAAGGCGAGATAGGCGTTGCAGGAGGGGTCTGGCGCACGGAACTCGATGCGCTTCGCCTTGGGCGAAGAGGAGTACATCGGGATACGGATGCACGCCGAGCGGTTGCGCTGGCTGTAGATGAGGTTGATGGGCGCTTCATAGCCGGGCACGAGGCGGCGGTAGGAGTTGGTCGTCGGTGCGGCAAAAGCAAGCACGCTGGCAGCGTGCCTCAGGATGCCACCGATGTAATAGATAGCCGTCTCCGACAGCCCCGCGTAGCCACGCTCGTCGAAGAAGATGTTCACCCCGTTCTTCCACAGGCTCTGGTGCACGTGCATCCCTGAACCGTTGTCCATGAAGATGGGTTTTGGCATGAAGGTAACGGTATAGCCGTTCTGAAAGGCGGTCTGCTTGACCACATACTTGAACTTCATCAGGTTATCACCCATCTGCACCAGCGGTGCGAAGCGGATATCAATCTCTCCCTGCCCCGCCGTAGCGACTTCGTGGTGATGCACCTCCGGTTCCACCCCGACTGCTTTCAGGTTGAGCATCATCGCCGTGCGAAGGTCCTGCAAACTATCCATCGGAGGGCAGGGGAAGTATCCCTCCTTGTACCGCACTTTGTAGCCCAGGTTGGGCTTCTCGTCGCGCCCCATGTTCCATGCGCCTTCATCGGAGTCGATAAAATAGTAGCCGGAGTGCTGGTTCTGGTCAAAGCGGACATCGTTCAGAATATAGAACTCCGCCTCCGGACCGAAATACGCAACATCTGCGATACCCGTCGAGCGCAAGTATTGTTCCGCCTTTTGCGCCACGTAGCGCGGGTCGCGGGTGTAGCGCTCGCGCGTCAGCGGGTCAACCACGTCGCAGATAAACACTACCGTCGGGTGCTCCGTGAAAGGGTCCATGAACGCCGTGCTGGGGTCCGGGATCAACAGCATGTCGGACTCGTTAATCACCTGGAAGCCGCGAATGGACGAGCCGTCAAAGCCGATACCCTCTTCAAACAGGCTTTCGTCCAGAGCTTCCACTGGCATCGAGAAGTGTTGCCATGTGCCCGGCAGGTCCGTAAACCGCAAGTCTACAACTTGTGCTTCCTTCTCACGAGCAAAGTCGATTGCCTCTTTGGGTGTCATGTACATTACCTCCTTCTGTCATGTGCGCCGGCGTTTTGCCCCAGACAAACCAAATGGGACGCCCCCCCGCAGAATCATTCTGCGCCCTGAGGAGCGTCCCTCCTTACAAACTCTGAGGCTACTTCGCCCTGTAACTTCGTGTGTAGTATACCCCCTTTTCGCGCAGGAGTCAAGATTCTTAAGACGAACCTTACTGGTGGAACATCGTTTCGCTCTCAGGCTCCAGATGAGCGTGGTGCATGTCTTTTCCCTGCGGCACTAATGGAGGAGAAAATCGGACATGAAAAACGCCCTGCGCGAACTGCGAGAACGTGTCTACCAGGCTAACGTTGCTCTGGTGAAGCATGGACTGGTCATCCTCACCTGGGGCAACGCCAGTGAGATCGACCGTGACACGGGCATCTTCGCCATCAAACCCAGCGGCGTGCCTTACGAAGAACTGCGCCCAGAACATATCGTGCTGGTAGACATGGAGGGTCAGGTGGTGGACAGCCAGCTGCGTCCTTCTTCGGATACGCCCACCCATCTGGTGCTGTACCAGCAGTTCGGGGGGATAGGCGGCATTGCACATACACACTCACGCTATGCCACTGCGTGGGCGCAAGCCATGCGTCCCCTGCCCTGCTTTGGTACCACACACGCCGACGCCTTCTACGGCGCAGTGCCCTGCACCCGCCCACTCACCGATGAAGAGATCGCCAGCGACTACGAGCGCAACACGGGTCTCGTTATCGTGGAAACTTTCCACCGCCTGAACCTCAACCCCGACCACATACCAGCGGTGCTAGTGGCGCAGCACGCGCCCTTCACCTGGGGCAAGGACGCGGAAACAGCGGTGGAGAACGCGGTGACCCTCGAAGAGGTTTCTGCGATGGCGCTGTGGACTCTCATTGCACAGGAGGCGTGGCAGAATCTGCCCCCCGTATCCCAATCGTTACTGGACAAACACTTCTGGCGCAAGCACGGCGAAGGAGCATACTATGGACAAAAGTAAAAACAGACCACTGCGTGTCCGAGTATGGACAACAGATTCACCATGACCACACACCGACGACCAATTGCACGACGAAGAAGGATACCCAACCGCCCGCCGTGGCGCGATATCGGGCAGGTGGCTCTGCTGATACTCGCGATAGTCGCTGTATGGTATTTCGCATGGGGACGGTACCGTCACCAGCCGCCCCCTGACGTACAATTCCATTTGCTGAACGCCAGAACAGGGAGGGTTCAGCCATGAAAGTGGGCATCATCGGCTTGCCACAGTCAGGCAAAACCACGCTGTTCCGCGCACTGCTACACGGAACGCACGAGGGAGCGGTGCCCGGTATCGCCGGTGCGCATCACGGCACTATCAGTGTTCCCGACCTCCGCTTCGTCTACCTGGTGAACCTGTACAAACCCAAGAAGGCAACGCCTGCAACGGTAGAGTTCATTGACGGCGCGGCGCACGTCAGCACGGAGCGCCACAAGCCAGCCTTCGGCACCGATTTCTTCCAGGGCATTCGGCAGGTGGATGCGCTGGTGCACGTGATCGATGTCTTCAGTGGCACCGTGGACCCTCTGCAGGCAGCACGGCGCGTTGACGAGGAGCTGCTTCTGGCAGACCTGATGATGGTGGAGGGGCGGCTGGAACGCCTTGAGAAAACGCTGCGCGTTCGGAAGGACGCAATGCCCGAACGAGCAGAGCATGAAGCGCTAACGCTGGCGAAATCCCTGCTGGATAACGAGACTCCTTTGCGCCTTGCTCAGTTCACCCCGGAACAGGAAAAGCTCCTGCGCGGCTTCAATTTGATGACGCTAAAGCCGGTGGTCGTGGTTGCTAATGTGGACGAAACGCGCCTGCAATCGGGCGAACCTGTTGCGGAGCTGGAAGCTTACTGTCATGAACACGGCGAACGGTTTGTGCAGATGTGCGCGGAGATCGAGTGGGAAATCACGCAACTGTCTCCCGAAGAGGAACCGGAGTTCCTGCAGGCAATGGGCATCGAGCAACCTGCACGTCTGCGCCTGGTACGCGAAGTGTACGATGCACTGCGTGTCATCACCTTCTTCACTTTCAACGAAAACGAGGTTCGCGCCTGGACACTTCCGCAGGGTTCCACTGCGCTGGAGGCGGCTGCACGCATTCACTCCGATATGGCGCGCGGTTTCATCCGAGCCGAGGTGCTGTCCTGGGCGCTGATGGAAAAGCATGGCTCCTGGGAGAACGCCAAACATGCTGGCGCCATCCGGCTCGAGCACAAGGACTACGTGGTGCAGGACGGAGATATCCTGTACATCCGGTTTAAGGTTTGAGATTACTCCATCATCTCGCGTAGACGGTTCAGGTACAACATTACCACATACACGTATTCTGCATGGCTCCACGTGAGCGGCGCGACGGATAACGCCTCGCCGGTAAACGGGTCTACCTGCTCAGGCAGCACACCTGTGGGCATAGCCCGCTGCGTCGCCCACTCTATTAATTCCAGGACCGGGCGCAGCTCTCCCGGACTGTTCGCGCGAGCAATCTCGTACTCCGCCAGCCACAGGGTGCAAATAATCCACGGATTGCCCGGTAACTCATAACTCTTTCGATGGTAGTAATCGTTTTCGTAGCGTGCCATCCCGCCAATGCTGGTGTTCACCCACAGCCTTTCACGCAGGCGCTGCACACAACATTGCATTTGCGGTGCATCCGCATCCAGCACGCCATAGCGAAGAACACCGATGACGCTGCTGTCCACCGTTGCGTCTCTGCTGTAGCTGCCGTCTGGCTGTGACACAATCATTCTGAAGAAACAGCCGCTGCTTTCGTCGTACAGTTCCCGGAGGATACCCGCGTGTATCTCCTCGGCGGCGGTGCGGAAAAGTAGCCGCTCCTCCTCGTCCCCAAATAGATGAGCAAAGCGCGCAGCCGCTCGCAGGGCTGCATATACCGAAGCACTGGTGTAGGTGTGGATGCCCCTCCGTTCTTCCCACAGGTCATAACTGGGCAAAGGCAAACGTGTTTGCGGGTCACGATAAGTCGCCATGAAATGCGCCGCGGGCAGTATCAGGCTCTCGTAGAGTGAGGCGATGAACTCCAGGTCATGGTAACGCCGGTAGTGATGCCATAAAGCCCACAGCACCGAAGCTGTGCTGTCTTCCTGAAAGGGGATTTCGTGATGTTCCCCAATCACCCACGGGTGCCACGACGACCCCACCGAGCCATCGGCGGAGTACTTGTGCATCAACGCCGGACGGTCTTTGGGGAGCACACGGGCACAAAACTCGAAAAACCGGCGCGTGGTGTCCGGGTAGCCGATGGTGTCCAGCGCGTAGGCAACGATGGCTCCGTCGCGGGGCCACATGTAGCTGTAGTGCGCCCGCGCAGTAGTCATGATGTCGGTATCATTGGCAGCAATCACCGCCCCACGGTTGTCTATCTGCGTGCGCATGACAAGCAGGCTTCGTCGGAAAAGCCGGGCCACTGGCTCGGGCAGGGTTTCCACCAGTTCCGCCCCCTTCTCCGACCAGCGCGACCAGTAATTTGCAGTGTCTCGCAAAAGCTCGTCGAATCCCCTCTCCACCACGTAGTTGTGGAGCGCACGCACCTCCTGGTAATCGTGTCCCGCGGCAATCCAGTAGCGCAGCTCCTCCTCTTCCCCAGGCGGAAGCAATAAGCGAAAACTGATGGAGCTATCTACAGACCCCTGTTCGATGGGACGTCCGCTGAGCTCGCCGTCCTCGCAGTCGCGCCACGTGCCCTCTGCTCCCCCAAAGCCTTTGACCCCGCATGCATACTGGTAGATGCCGTTGTAGCGACTGGTGCCGGTTGCCAAGAACCAGTTGTCGCGTTTGTAGTGTATCACCGCTTGCAAGAAGGGGTTGTAGAACGCGGTATCACCGATATCGGTTTCCGCGATGTGGAAGTTGTGTGAGAAGAAGACCCGTACCTCGCGGGGAAAGTCGCTGAGATTGCGGATAAGCAGCCGCCTTAAAAAGATATTCTCACGGTGAGAAACACAGTCGTTAACGCCCAGACTCAGGTTCATCCCCGGATGTACCGCCGTACATTCGGTCACCAGAGTATCAGCCTGATAATCGATAGTGATGACCCACTCACCGCTATCCAGCCACGAGAAACGCCCGTCGCACCACACGCCCATGCGGATTTTGTGCCCGCTGAGGTGATTGTATAGCCCCACATAGGGAAAGTAGAAATCACGGATGTTGAGCGCGCCATCTTCACAAACCAGTATCTCACCGTTGCCCAGTACCAAAGGTCGAGGCATCCGACGTGTCCTCCCCATCCCCCTGTTGTCACGGGGTTAGTTTAGAGGATTACAGCGATATCACCTTCTGTATTATCGGCAGGAGAAAGGCAGCTCTTCGCGAAATCATTCCGAAGCACGAACAATTCACGGAGTTCAGGGAAAATGCTGGAGATAGTGGACCAGGCACGAAAGACCTTTCAGGAGCGGTATGGAAGCCTCCCTGCTGCATACGGCGTTGCACCCGGCAGGGTAGAAGTGCTGGGCAACCATACGGACTACAACGGCGGCTATGTGATGAGCGCGGCAATTGACCGCGTGACCGTCGTGGCAGTGCGCAAAAGCGACTCCGCGCGATGCCGTATCTTTGCCCGGCAGAAGGACGCGGAAGCCACTTTCACGCTGGGCTCTATTCAGAGAGACCCACACGACCGCTGGGCGGACTACGTGAAGGGAGTGGTGGTCGAGCTGCTGAAAGCGGGTATCCCAGTAGAGCCGTTCGAAGCAGTGGTGACGGGCAACGTGCCTATCGGCGCGGGCGTCAGCAGCAGCGCATCTCTGGAGGTCGCCACCGCTATGGCACTGCTGGAACTGCACAACGCCATCCTGCCTCGCTGGGAGATAGCCAAACTGTGCCGCCGCGCCGAAAACGAATTCGTCGGAATGCCGTGTGGCATTCTGGACCAGTTCTCCTCTGTCTTCGGTGAAGAGAACAGTATCCTGTTTCTGGATACCCGTAGCGAAGAGCATGAAGCGATAGCTCTGCCTGCCGGTTCATTCGCGTTCATCCTGATACACTCAATGGCACAGCACACCCTGGTCAGCGGCGATTACGCCACCCGCCACCGCGAATGTATGGAAGCGGCGGCATGGTTCCGCGAGCGGCTGGGACCACACGTACAACTACTGCGTGATGTATCATGGGAAGATTTCATGCGGTGGGAAGCACAGATGCCCGAGCCGCACCGTCGGCGGGCACGCCATGTGATTGGCGAAAACCGGCGTGTGCTGGAGGGACGCGACGCTCTGCGACGTGGAGACGTGGCGCGACTGGGTGAGATGATGTACGCTTCCCACGAGAGCAGCCGCATCAATTACGAGAACTCCACCCCCGAGCTGGACCTGCTGGTGGAGCTTGCCCGCCAGCACGGAGCCATCGGAGCACGCCTCACCGGAGCAGGCTGGGGAGGAGCAACCATCAACCTGGTCCACGAGCACCAGATGGAAGAGTTCACCCAACACGTGTGCGAGGAGTATACCCGTCAAACGGGAATACAGCCCGTCGTACACCGCTGCCATATCTCACAGGGAGCACGGGCATTTCGAGAATAAGGAGGACGGATATGGAGTCACTGTGCATCTACTTCACAGGTAAAGACAGGGTTGAGCTCGTTCAGGAAAGCGTACCACCGTTAGCACCGGGACAGGTACTGGTGCGTGCGCGAAAGAGTCTCATCAGCACAGGCACGGAATGCATCTGTCTGGGGAGGTTGTTCGAAGAGGGCACCCACTGGGACCGCTGGGTGAAATATCCCTTCCCGCCCGGATACAGTATGATGGGTGTTGTGGAAGAGGTAGGTGAAGGCGTTACCAGCCTGCAACCAGGCGATCGCGTGGTCTTCCAGCGTTCGCACCGACAGTGGCATGTGGTGGATGCCAGCCTTCCTGTGAAAGTTCCCAATGACGTGAGCGACGAAGATGCCTCATGGTTCGCACTGGCGATGATTTCGCAGAACGCCGTGCGCGCTGCCGAGCACCAGATGGGCGATAACGTGGTGGTTATCGGCGCGGGACTGCTGGGGCAACTGACGGTGCAGTATCTGCGGCTGATGGGCGCACGGCAGATTATCGTGGTGGACCCCGCCGAGCCACGCCTGAAGATGGCGAAGGAACACGGAGCCACCACCGTCATCGCCAAAAAGGTACAGGACGCCCGCGAGGAGATACTGGCACTCACCGACGGCAAGGGGGCAGAAGTGGTCTACGATATTACCGGCATCGCGTCGGTGTTCGCCCCCGCGCTCACTCTGCTGCGACGGTTTGGGAAGTTGATCCTGCTGGGCGACACGGGAGAACCCTCGCAGCAGTTCCTGACTGGCGACGTGATTACTAAGGGCTTGCGCATTATCGGCACGCACGCCACCAACCCGCCGGCAGAGAGCACCGACCACGCTCCATGGACGCAGGCGGAGATGTACAGGCTCTTCTTCACCTACGTCGCCAGGGGCGATATGCGCGTCAACGACCTCATCACGCATCGGTTCACGCCGCAGGAGGCGCCGCAGGCTTACCACATGCTGCGCCACGACCGCTCGTCCGCAATGGGCGTGGTTTTTGACTGGACAGGGCTATAAAACAAGGGCGGGGAAGCCCCGCCCTTGCGAACCGGCTCGCCTTTCGTCTTAGCGGAGAAGCGATAGCACCATCTGCGGCGCCATATTGGCTTGCGCCAACACGGACATACCCGCCTGCTGCAGGATTTGCAGCTTCGTGTAGTTCATCACTTCTTCGGCAACGTTGGTGTCGCGGATTGCGCTCTCCGACGCAGCCAGGTTCTCGCGGGAGATATTCAGCGAGCGGATGGTACTCTCCAGAACGTTCTTCTGGAACGCACCAATCCTACCGCGCAACTGGCTCACCTGCGAGATGGCTTCGTCGATAATCTTGATCGCGTTCTGCGCACCTTCCAGTGTGGTCACGTCGATGGAGTTGAGCGACATGCCAGCCACTGCGGTGGTACCCAGCTGGCTGGCGCGCACGTCCGACAGCGAGGCTCGTGCCACCTGCCCGGAGTTCGCGCCAATCTGGAACACCAGGCTCTGTGCGGTGACCACTGCCACTCGCGCGTTGGTCACGCCCGTGTTGTTGCCCGCTTCCGTCAGCAACAAAGTGTTGCCGTAGGCGTCCTTGACCTTCAAACCGCTGTCGCCTGCTGCTACACCACCGGTGAACAGCGCCGAAGTTACACCTGCAGACGTGTTGACCTGAACCGAAACTACCGCATTGACCCCCTGCGACGAGGAAGCGTTCACACCCGAGAACAGCAAAGTCGCACTCTGGTTCGCGTCGATGCGGAAGTTCGCTCCGTAGTTCACCTGCGTCAAATACACCACGCCGCTACCGTTGCCGAAACTGAACATCGCGCTCAC
>JAIMBJ010000042.1 GCA_023511455.1 Bacillota bacterium | reverse complement strand
ACCACATGCTCCACCGCTTGTGCGGGCCCCCGTCAATTCCTTTGAGTTTCAACCTTGCGGCCGTACTCCCCAGGCGGAGCGCTTAATGCGTTAGCTACGGCACTGGCGGGGTCGAGACCGCCAACACCTAGCGCTCATCGTTTACGGCGTGGACTACCGGGGTATCTAATCCCGTTCGCTCCCCACGCTTTCGCGCCTCAGCGTCAGTGGTAGGCCAGGGAGCCGCCTTCGCCACCGGTGTTCCTCCCGATATCAACGCATTTCACCGCTACACCGGGAATTCCACTCCCCTCTCCTACACTCAAGCCGCGCAGTTTGAGGAGCATTTCCTCGGTTGAGCCGAGGGCTTTAACTCCCCACTTACGCAGCCGCCTACGCGCGCTTTACGCCCAGTAAATCCGGGCAACGCTCGCCCCCTACGTTTTACCGCGGCTGCTGGCACGTAGTTAGCCGGGGCTTATTCGTCCGGTACCGTCAGAACTTCTTCCCGGACAAAAGCGGTTTACGTCCCGAAGGACTTCATCCCGCACGCGGCGTCGCTGCATCAGGGTTTCCCCCATTGTGCAAGACTCCCGACTGCTGCCTCCCGTAGGAGTCTGGGCCGTGTCTCAGTCCCAGTCCGGCTGGCCGTCCTCTCAGACCAGCTACCCGTCGCCGCCTTGGTAGGCCGTTACCCTACCAACTAGCTGATGGGCCGCAAGCCCCTCCCGAAGCCCCTTGCGGGTTTTACTCACACAGAGATGCCTCTGCGTGGGCACATCCGGTATTAGCAGCCCTTTCGAGCTGTTATCCCGGTCTTCGGGGCAGGTTGCTTACGTGTTACTCGACCGTTCGCCGCTAGGTTCGGAGCCGAAGCTCCTCCCCCCGCTCGACTTGCATGTCGCAGGCACGCCGCTAGCGTTCGCCCTGAGCCAGGATCAAACTCTCCATCGAAAATCTATACCTCTACCCATCCGGGTAGGGATTTGCGATGGCGTAAAGTCTTCGCCTGGCGTCCGACCTCAAGGCTTCTGCCCTCTGCCTAGTTTTCAAGGAGCTACCGTTCTCTCTATCGCGGATAATAATATACACCACATCTCCGCGATTTGTCAACGGTTCCAGCAAGATTTTTAAGGAAAATTTTTCCCCTCGCGGAGGAACTTTCCCCCGCGTCTCGCCAACCAGTATTATACCACAGTTTTCGCGTCATGCACGGGTTCGACAAAGAATTTTTTGTTCGACCGCTATCACGGCATCTCCACGATGTCGTCAAAGCCGATCCACGCGTAGGCACTACCATCTTCGGCATCTACCGCCTTGAAACGCACCACCCTCCCTTTTAAATCGGAAGTATCCTGCCTGTGGATGGTGCTCGTGCCCGTGCGTTCCGTCAGGCAAGGAAAAACCGCCGCCCGGTGCGTATTATCAGCAGGGGAGGGATGCTTATGATTCAACGTATCCTTCTGGCTACCGATGGTTCGGAAACCGCAATGAAAGCCACTCGTTGGGCAGCAGAGCTGGCGAAGACCTACGGGGCAAAGGTGACCGTGTTGCACGTGGTACACATTCCCGCTGCACTGGCAGGCTCCACCATACTGCCCGGTGGCGCAGCCGATGTAGCGGTGGTCACCCGTCTGATGGAACAGGCAGCGGAGGGTGTGCTCACAGTCACCACGCCCTTGCTGGAAGAGGCGCAGGTGGAGTATCAAACCCGCGTCGAGTACGGTCACACCGCAGAGACAATCGTGCAGGTCGCCGAGGAAGAAAACGTGGACCTGATTGTGATGGGCTCACGCGGGTTGACCGACGCCTCTGCTCTGCTACTGGGCAGTGTCTCCCACAAGGTGCTTCACGCCGTCCACGACAAGCCCGTGCTGATTGTGCGATGAGAGACGAACATACGCAGCGATGGCAACAACGTTATCGCGAATCGCCGCCCGACAAGATGCCCTGGCACCGCGAGCAACCAGCGGACTCACTGGTGGAGGCGGTGCGGCGCGGGCTGCTGCCGAAGGGCGTAACCGTTGACCTCGGCTGCGGCACCGGAACCGACCTGCTGTATCTTGCCCGACAGGGTTACGATGCTATTGGGGTAGACATCGCTGCCGAGCCCCTGCGGTTCGCGCGGGAGCGCATCCGCCAGGCAGGGTTGCAGATACCGCTCATCCAGGCGGATGCCCGCTTCCTGCCCTTCCGCGACGGCAGTATCGAGCTGATTTGCGACTCGGGATGCTTCCACTCTTTCGCGCCGGAGATTCGCCCCATGTATGCTCGCTCGGTAGCGCGGGTACTGAAACCCGGCGGCATCCTCTTCATGCGCGAATTTCACCACGACCAGCCCCAGCCTCCCGAAGGCGGCCCCTAACGGCTGAAGCTGGAGGAGTTCTCCGAGGTGTTCATACCGCTCTTTCGCTTCCTCAGCGTTGCAGAGGTCTACTACCCGGAGATGCCCCCGGACAGGCGCCGACTGCACGTCATCCGCCTGCAACGCAAGCAGTGGTCTGTTTGAGGTATAATCGGACAAACAGGCTGGGAGTGTACACGCAAAGCGGTGATGTTCTTACGCAAACTGGGCATTCTTTTCTTGCTGCTGCACGCTATGGTTGCCGTCTTCAGTCTGGCCGGCACCTGGGCGCTCTATAACCTGTCACAGATACCGGACTGGGATTACACCGCCGTGACCTTCTGGCTGGGCATCGCCAACGTGGTGACCGGCGTGCTTACCGCTGTGCTGGTGATGGCGCGCCGCGAAGGCTGGAGATCGACGTTGACCCTGCTGGTTCTGTGTATGGTGCTGGCGGGCGGTATGGAACTGCTGGGAACGGCAACGGGTATCCCCTTTGGCTCCTACTCGTATACTGACCTGCTCGGGCCCAAACTGCTGGGGCATGTTCCTTACCTGATCCCCCTCTCATGGATGATGATGCTGTACCCCGCCATGATGCTGACCGAAGCGCTGCAGCTGCGCCGATGGCTTCGCCCGTTCGTGGCAGGGTTCATCCTGACAATATGGGATTTCGCGATGGACCCGGCGATGACCACCGGCTTCGCCTACTGGCAGTGGCATACGGAAGGAGGCTTCTACGGGATGCCCTACGTCAACTGGCTGGGATGGTGGCTGACGGGCACGCTGGTGGCGGCGGTGTTCTGGAAGGTCGACCGTGAGTGGCGAGGAGAGTGGGAACCCGTTGCCCTTGCGCTTTACCTGATACAGGGGGCTTTCATGGCGGGGCTGGCGTGGCTGTATATGCGCCCCATGGCAACCGTGCTGTGGCTGGTGGCGGTCATCGCAGTGATGTGGCTGGTGTGGGCGAGACGACAGCAGAAGGCAACCGCCATGCAGGGGGTATCGGCATGACGCACGTCGTTATCGTCGGGGGAGGCATTGGCGGTTTGGCGGCGGCGGCGCGCCTGGCACACGCAGGCTACCGCGTTACCCTGCTGGAACAGCGTGCGCAGCTGGGTGGGCGTGTGGGACTGTTCGAGCGCGATGGGTTCCGCTTCGATACCGGTCCGACTCTGCTGATGATGCTGGACCCGCTGGAGAAACTTTTCCGCGACCTGCACCGTCGGCTGGAGGACTACCTGCAACCGGTGCTGTTGAACCCATCCTACCGCGTCTTCTACGCTGACGGCACACGCTTTGATTCCTCGCCATGCATCGCCAGCATGGTGCGCGAAATCGCACAGAAGATGTCCCCCTCGGATGTGCCCGGCTACCTGCGGCTGATGGCGGACCTTTCGGCAATGCTACACGACGTTGTGCCTGCGTTCGTGCGCCGCAACTACCGCTCCCCGTTTGACCTGTTGGGCGCAAGGCAAATCCGCTTGCTGGCGAAGCACCGTCTGCTGGCTAACCTGTACCGCCGCGTGCGCCGCTACACCCGCGACCCGCGCCTGCAGATGCTGGTCACCTTCCAGACCATGTATCTGGGGCTATCGCCGCTGCAGGCACCGTGGGTGTATGGCATCCTCACCTACATGGAATCGGGAGAAGGGGTGTGGTTTCCTCGCGGCGGGATGTACCAGCTGGTGCGTGCGCTGGAGACGCTGGCGCGCGAAGAGAACGTGCAGATCCGCACTGGCGAGCGCGTGGAAGAGGTGATGATCGAATCGGGGCGCGCAGTGGGAGTTCGCCTCGCCTCAGGTGAAACCATAAAGGCGGATGTGGTGGTGCTGAACACCGATGTGCCCACCGCCTACCAGAACATGCTGCCCCCCAGCAACCAGGCGTCCCGAAAGTGGCGCAACTCGTGCAGCGCGCTGGTGTTCCTAATCGGGTATAACGGCAAGCTGCCTGAGCTGCTGCACCACAACGTGCACTTCAGCGGGGACTTTGAACGCAACCTGCAGGAGATTTTCGTGCAGAAAACCGTGCCCGAAGACCCGTCGTTTTACACCTGCCTGTCGGTGCGCACCGAGCCATCCGATGCGCCTGAAGGCAGCGAAAACCTGTATGTGCTGGTTCCCGTGCCCAACCGTTCCGGACAGGACGCCACTGCTGTGAAAGACGAAGTACTGCAAAAGGTGCTGAGCCGACTGGAGCGAGAAGTGGGCTTGCGCCCGGAAGGTGTGCGTTTTGTCCATCACATCTCCCCTGCCGATTGGGAAGCGATGGGTTTGTGGCAGGGAGCCGCGTTCGGGCTGAGCCACGACTTCTTCCAGTCCACCTGCTTCCGCCCGTCGAACCGTGCCCCGTTCGATGGGGTATACTTTGTGGGCGCAAGCACGGTGCCCGGCAACGGCATCCCGATGGTGCTGATTTCTGCGGAACTGCTACAACAGCGGATCGAGCAGGAGACAGGCGTTCGAAGAGGCAAAGGAGTGAAATGATTGCCCACTGGGTGCTGCCCATCCTGCTGGTTCAGTGCGTGATTCTGCTGGCAAACCTCAGGCACTGGAGGCGGCGACATGTGCCGCTTGCGGTGGAACCCACACACCGCTTGCCGAAGGTGAGCGTGTTGATACCCGTCCGCAACG
This sequence comes from Bacillota bacterium, assembly GCA_023511455.1. Classification (NCBI taxonomy): domain Bacteria; kingdom Bacillati; phylum Bacillota; species Bacillota bacterium. The sequence continues at coordinate 19,287 of JAIMBJ010000042.1, read as the reverse complement.
AACGACACCGCCTGCCGGGTCTGGTGCAGATGCTCCGTTGCCAGAAGCCTGCGCCTTTTGAGGTCATCCTGTGCGACGACGGTTCCGAAGACGGCAGTACCGAATGGCTGTGCGAAAACCTGCCGCCGTATCAACCGGGTGAACCGTTCGGCTGGTTCACCGCGCCACCCAAACCGCCCGAATGGGTTGGCAAGAACTGGGCATGTCATCAACTGGGCAGCCGCGCGCAGGGTGACTGGCTGCTGTTTCTGGACGCAGACCTGAGTTTGGACGAAACCAGCATCGCTTCGATGGCGCGGGTTCTGGCGGAGGGTGAACAGGCGCAGCTGGTCACCGCCGTTCCCAGCCTGCACGCAAGCAGTCTCCCCGTGGGTCTGTTGAAGCTGATGGTTCCGTTCTCTGTTTTCACCCTGCTGCCGCTGGCGTTCGCCGAGAAACACCCTCACCCTGCTTTCGGATTTGCCAATGGTCAGGTGCTGGCTTTCCCGCGCGAGTACTATCAGCGGGTGCAGCCACATCGCCTCGTACACAACGCCGTGCTGGAAGACGTACAGTTGGCACGTATGCTGAAGAAGCGGGGAGACAGGTTATGCATCCTCGACGGGCGAACTCTGTTTCGTGTCAGCATGTACGACACGTTGAGTGAAGCCGTGGACGGCTTCTCGAAGAACGGGGTTGCTATCTGCGGTTCGGTTTTCAGTGCGGTCGTGGTCGCCCTCGCACTGCTGGCGGTGTATCTCTTGCCGCTGGTGGAGGGCTTGCTGGTCGGGTTCACTGTCTGGCACGGCGTGGACACTCTGCTGAGCGCGATGCTGTTTGCCGCTTCGGGCTGGATGGCGGGCTTACCTGTATGGTATGGAGCGCTGTATCCGCTGAGCATCCTTATCGGCGAGTTCGTGCTGTGGCGCTCCGTCCTGTGGTACAGGCGAGGGAAGGTGCTATGGAAGGGGCGCGAATACCGGGTGCGCTGAAGGCGACGGGCAGGCTGGTGGCGGATGCCTTCATCTGCCGCAGTGTGGCTGCGCATTTTCAAGCGGTATACGCCCGGGTCACCGAGCCACCTGCTCGAGACCGCCCCGTCATCATCTTTGCCAATCACCATTACTGGTGGGACGGTTTTCTGTGTTACGTGCTGGGTAAACAGTGGAAACTGCCCCTGAGCATGTGGATGGAAGAGTGGAGGTGGTTTCCTCCTTTTTGGGCACTCGGCGCGCTTCCCTATCCGCCGGGCGATACGATGGCAAGGGCACGCACGATACGCCAGACGGTGCGCCTGCTACAGACCCCCCCGCGCGTGCTGTTCCTTTTTCCGGAAGGCGTTCTGCACGCTGGTTTTCACCTTCTTCCTTTCAAAAGGTCTCTGTTCTGGCTGGCTCAGCGCGTTCCTGAGGCGCAGGTGCTGCCGCTGGCTATCGTCATCAGCCCGACATTGCATCAGTACCCTCGCGCCTTCCTGCATCTGGATACCTCGTTCCAGGCGCACACCTGCTCTGCCGATGAATGGCTGCCAGAGGCGCACCAGAAAATGACGCAGCTGGTGGAATCTCTCCGTCAGGAGGCGGAGTGTCTGGACACGGTGGAGAAAACTCTACAGGCAGGTTTTAGCCAGCTGGTGAAGGGCAGGGCTTCGGTGAATGAACGGTGGTGGGCAAGGATGATGCCATGAGAGATGCGCATCTCGCGGCGGACTACCGCTATTGTCAGGCGGTACAAAGGCACTTCGGCAAGAGTTACTACTTCGCCACGCGCTTCTTCCCGCCGGAGGTGCGTAGACATATATATGCCCTCTATGCGTTTGTGCGCCTGCCCGACCAGTGGGTGGACGAGCCAGGCAGAGCGAACGCCGGTGAGATTGCCCGCCACATCGACGAATACGAACGCACCCTGCGACGCGCCCTCGCCGGGCAATGGGTGGATGAACCCGTGCTTCGCGCATTTGCCCATACGGCGAGAGTGTTCGAGATCCCCGAAAGGTATATGCACGATTTCCTGAATGCGATGCGCATGGACCTCTATCGCACCCGTTACCGCACCTATGCCGAGCTGCGGGATTACATGTGGGGCAGTGCCGCGGTGGTTGGCGCGATGATGCTGTGTCTGCTCCGCTGTCATGACGAGAAGCTCTTACCGCCCGCCACGCGCATGGGTGAGGCGATGCAAATGACCAACTTCCTGCGCGACGTGGGCGAGGACTGGCGCAGGGACAGGATTTACCTCCCGCAGGAGGACATGCGCCGCTTTGGCGTCACCGAGCAGGACATCGCACACGGCAGGCTGTCGGAGCCGGTCATCCAGCTGCTGCGTTTCGAGATAGAACGCACACGGGCACTCTATCGAGAGGCAGAGGCGGGTATACCCCTGCTGCCGAGGGAATACCGTTATCCCGTGCTGCTGGGCAGCCGCCTCTACGCCCGCATTCTCGATCGCATCGAAAGCAACGGCTACGACGTTTTCCGGCAAAGGGCACAGACTACCCTGCTGGAGAAGATGCGGATTGCCTGGCAATGCCGAAGGGAGATCGGCGGGTGAGACATAAACGGCGTTACGGGGTGCTGCTACCACACAGTCCCCGTGTACGGTAAGGACAACAACACCCCTCTCCCGAAGCTTCGGGAGAGGGGCTGGGGGTGAGGGTTCACGTCAAGGCACTTCCACGCGCACGCGGCGGGTTACAAAGCCGTCGTCGGTTCTGGTGCGCACGATGAAGATAACCGTGTCGCCCGACTTTTTTGCCGAGACGATGCGGTGTACCTCATCCACGCTGTTTACCCGCTGTCCATCCACCTGCAGTATCACATCGCCGACAGCCAGACCCGCATCGTCCGCCGCGCTACCGGGCACCACCTCGGTAATCACCACACCCTGCGTATCCCGCGGAAGCCTGAAACGCTCCACGAGATCGGGCGTGAGTCGCTCAATGCTGATGCCCAGTTTGCGTCCGCTCTCCTGCGGCTGCTCACGCTGTCGTGTCTGTCCGTCAACCTCTGGAGCTTCGCCTACCTTCACACGCAGGGTCATCTCACGCCCATTGCGCACGATTTTCACCGGCACGACCGTACCCGGCTCGGTACGGGCAACCAGATCGCGGAAGTCCACCTCACCCTTGACCGGCTTGCCGTTGTACTCCACCACCACGTCTTCAACCTGAATACCTGCCTGCGCCGCCGGCGAGCCTTCCGTCACTGAGGTAATCAGCGCACCCTGCTTCACCTTCAGCCGCTGTGCATCATCGGGCGTAACGTCGGCAGGCATCACTCCAAAGAAGCCACGCACCACCTTGCCGCGCGTGATAAGCTGTTCCATCACGAAGCGAGCGGTGTTAATCGGCACGGCAAAGCCGATTCCGGCAAAACTGCCTGTCGGCGACTCGATGGCAGTGTTGATACCGATGACCTCGCCTCGAATGTTCAACAGCGGACCGCCCGAGTTGCCCGGGTTTATGGAGGCGTCGGTCTGGATGAGGTTCGGGTAGTAGCGTTGTCCCTGCGAGATGCTGCCGATGGCCTCGCGACGCTGCAGTGCGCTGACAACGCCAACGGTCATTGAGTTCTGCTTATCGAAGGGGCTTCCCAGCGCAATCGCCCACTGCCCCACGCGCACCGTGTCGGAATCACCCAGCCGAGCCGTGGGCAAACCGGTGGCGTTCACTTTCACCACAGCGATGTCGCTGCGGAAGTCGCGCATCACTTTGCCTTCCAGCCTGCGCCCATCGCTGAGTACGACCTCCACGCGCTCTGCGCCAGCCACCACGTGGTCATTGGTCAGGATATAGCCGTCGCTCCGCACGATGACACCGGAGCCGACGCCCCGCGTCGGTATCGGTACTGTTTCAGGAGCGCGGCCGCCTCGGCGGAATTCGAAGGGGAACGGAAAATCATCCGGTATCTCCAGGCGAAGATTGGGACGATTGACAGTCTTGCGTGCGTAGATGGTCACCACCGCCGGAGATACCTCCTCCGCGACCCGCACGAACGCGCTTTCCATCATCTCTGCCGCGCTAAGCGCGTCCGCTTTCGAGATACTGGCTGTAGCAGACACCGGGCGCGCGCCGCCCTGCGCCAGCGTAACCACAGGCTTTTGGAAAGCGGTTCCGAGGAACGCACCCAACGCCACGCTGAACAGAATCATCACAGTAAAGACCCACGCCCGAGGCTGAGTCATCATGGTTGACATCCCTCCTTGTGTGCATGGTATGGGAATGGAAGCGGAGGCACGTTTTCTGCCTCCGCCATACTGTCTCACCGATAATATCGGACGGAGACCAGCGAAGCCCGGTTATCATACGGGTACAGTGGGATCTCTGCTGGCACAAACGGTTGCTGCCGAAGATGCAGTTTGCCAGAGAGGTAGGCATCCAGAGTGGCATGGTCTATTTCGTTGGCTATGCCTGGTGCAGTGGCGATGTCTCGCTCCGACGGCGTTCGCGCCTGTACGCCAAAGTACCATACTCCCACTGCAATCGCCCCCAATGCAGCTGCCAGTGCCAGTGGGCGAACCAGCTGTCTGGGCAGGATGAAACGCCACCTGTTCGCAGGAGCAGAGGCGCCAAGCACCCTCTCTACCAAACGGTCTTCGAGAGAAGCAGACGGAGCCACCATGGGCATCTCACTGAGCAGACGCTTGACCTGAAGCAGAGTAAGGTATTCGCGACGGCAATCTGAGCATCCATCCAGATGCCTCTGGATGGCAAGCATATCGACACCCGATAGCTCTCTATCGATGTAACAAGAGAGCAAGTTCTGCACTTTACCGCAGTTCATCATTCAGTCACCTCTCCACGCGCTTTAGCTTGCTGGTACGCTTCGATGCGTTGGCGAAGAAACCGCCTGCCGCGATGCAAGCGTGAGCGTACCGTGCCCAGCGAACAACGCATCGCCTCGGCAATCTCTTCGTAAGATAACCCCTGAATGTCTGCCAGTATCACCGTCGTTCGGAAATCGGGTGGCAGAGCATCCAGAGCGCGCTGGATGTAGTCCTCCAACTCCTCCGACATCACAATCGTTTCAGGATTCGCAGCTGCATCGGGTATCTCCAGCTGCACATCTCTGTCTGAGTCCTGGATATTCAGCGGCTGGTCTAATGATTGCACCTGCAGTTTCGGTCGCCGACGCAGCATATCGATAAAGGCGTTATTAACGATGCGGTACATCCAGTTCTCAAAAGGCATATTCCGATTGTACCGGTCAAAGAACCGGAACGCACGGATAAACGCCTCTTGCGTCAGGTCCTCCGCATCGTCTCTGTTGCCGGTCAGGCGGTAGGCAATGTTAAACACCGTCCGATGATGACGGCGCATGAGCGTTTCAAACTCCGCTCGCGCATCCTGCCAGCCGGCAGTTACCTCTTTGGTCCATTCCATTCTGGGTTGTCCTCCTGTTGGTTATTACGCCCTTGCTATGCGCATCGGTTCCCAAATATTTAGACTCACCGCCGCGCTTTTCGTTGCGCGGCGGTGTCCTTCTCACTCCTCTTTGGGGGCTGGTACTGGTTCCAGCAGCATCTCTTTGGTGTAGATGAAGTCGCTGCGCTGGTAATCGGCGAGTTCGTAGTCGTCTCGCAGCACGATGGCGCCCGTCGGGCACGCCTCCTGACAGTATCCGCAGAAGATACACCGCAACATGTTGATTTCATAGCGCACCGCGTATCGCTCGCCCGGCGAGTAGCGCTGCTCATCGGTGTTTTCGGCTGCCTCCACGTAGATGCAACGGGCGGGACACGCGCCCGCACACAGGGAACAGCCGATGCATCGCTCCAGCCCGTTGTCGTAGCGACGCAGCACATGTCGCCAGCGCGTGCGCGGATACATCGGTCGCTTCTGTTCTGGATACTCCACCGTAATCGGCTGCTGGAACGGCGGCTGATGTCGGAAGGTGATGCTCAACCCCTGTGCCAGAGGAAGCACCGTTTTCACAAATCGCCTGGCAACCTGTGTGATCATCCGCTGGATACCTCCGTACGCTTCAGGAGAGGCAGTTCGACAATCATCCCATGATGTTGCTGGCGAATCTTGCGCTGTAACTGCAACAAACCGTAAAGCAAGGCGTCGGGTGACGGCGGGCAACCCGGCACGTACACGTCCACCGGCACTATTTGGTCCACTCCTTGCAGGATGGCGTAGTTATTGAACACCCCTCCGCAGGAGGCACACGCCCCCATCGAGATAACCCACTTGGGGTTGGGCATCTGGTCGTACAGCTGGCGCAAGACGGGACCCATCTTCTTGGACACCCGCCCCGCCACAATCATCACGTCCGCCTGCCTCGGGCTGGGGCGAAACACCTCCGAACCGAAGCGAGAGATGTCGAACCGTGCCGACACGGTGGACATCATCTCGATAGCGCAACACGCCAGCCCGAAGGTGAGAGGCCAGAGGCTGTTCACGCGCCCCCAGCGCACCAGGTCTTCCAGCTTCGCCAGCAGGATATTGCCTTGCTGTTGCAAGCCGGGTATCTGCGGCGTGGTGGAATCATGCGCGGCTATCTCCACAATGCGTTTTGCCATCGTCGCGCTCCTTTTCCGCTTTATTCGCAGCGCACCGAAATGCGCGTTTGCAGGGTATCGTGTGAATTATACCTTTTTAGCACAGCTAGATTCTACCTGAAATCAAAGTTCACCATTAGAACGGCAGCGACTGCCCCACTCCCTGCGCCAGCGCTTTGCGGTAGACGACATGAGCCACCGCCACATCTTCCAGCGCTACCCCGAGGCTCTTGAACAGCGTGACTTCGGCGGGGTCCGTGCGTCCTGGCACACGTCCCGCCACGATGTCCGCCAGTTCTATCACCTGCCGCCAATTCAGTTTGCGCGCCTCGATAGCGGTAATCAGCTCTCCCGCTTCGATGCGTGCCTGCTCTTTGTCGTCAACAGCCACGGTGTGGCATCGTGCAAACACGCAGACATCCAGCTCACGACGCGAGAAGGCGTTTGCACCGATAGCGTTGACATGCGTGCCCTCGTCCAGCCACTCCCCGAACAATACCGGTTCGCGTGCTGTAGTGGCGCACACGACGATCGCGCTTCCGCGCGTGGCTTCTTCGGCGGTATCTGCTGGCACCACCGAGATGCCCAGCCTCTGGCTCATCATCTCGGCAAAGTCTTCGCGCTTCTCCGGGTGGCGTGAATACACTTTCACGCGAGCCACAGGGCGCACCGCACATATCGCTTCCACCTGCGTTTGAGCCTGCCAGCCTGCGCCGATGATACCCAGCGTGCGGGCATCGTGCCTTGCCATGTAGCGGGTCGCCACCCCCGACGCCGCACCTGTGCGTATCTGCCCCAGCCGGTCCGCTTCCATCACACACAGCAGGTTTCCATTATCCGCGTCGTAGAGGAAGAAGAGAAAGCGCGTTTTGGGGGCGAAAGAGGCGTATGCCTTGAAGCCAAACACGCCCTCCCCCAGCAACGCTGCGCTCATGATGTGGAACACGCCATCGGGCAGGTAGAGGCGCTGGCGCGGGTTATTCAGCACTTCCGCCTGCCCCTCTGCCGCGAAAGCCCGCTCTACCGCGTCCAGCGCCTCCGGTACCGTGAGCAAATGGTGTACCTGTGCCTCAGTCAGGAAAAACGCCATCCTCGCTGCCCTCGGACTACCCCATGCACACTTGCCTATTCGCGTTCTTCCATGGGTACCCACTTGCACTCCCGTGGTCCCACATACTCCGCACGCGGGCGAATCAGCCGGTTGTCTTGCAGCTGCTCCATGACATGAGCAGCCCATCCCACAACGCGGCTGCTGGCAAACAGGGGGGTAAACATGTCTACAGGAATGCCCAGCATATATTGCACCGATGCCGAGTAGAAGTCCACGTTGCAGTATAGCCCCTTCTCCCGCAACATCACCTCTTCGACCTTTTCGGAAATCTCGTACCAGCGCAGATTGCCCTGCCGCTCGCCGAGCTGGCGAGACAGGCGTTTCAGGTGCTTGGCACGGGGGTCTTCGGTCTTGTACACGCGGTGTCCGAACCCCATCACGCGCTGCTTTTGCAACAGCAGTCCCTTGACGTACTCCTCGGCGCGGTCGGGCGTGCCGATATCGATCAACATTCGCATGACACGCTCATTGGCTCCGCCGTGCAAAGGTCCCGCTAATGCGCCAATCGCGCCTACCACCGCCGAGTACATATCCGACAGGGTGGAGGTAATCACCCGCGCGGTGAAGGTCGAAGCGTTAAACTCATGGTCCGCCTGCAAAATCAAAGCCACATCCATCGCCCGCACGCTCAGGGCATCTGGCTCCGTACCCGTCAGGGTATACAGGAAGTTTGCCGCATGGCACAGATTGGGATTGTTCTTCAGCGGCAGCTCGCCGCTGCGGATGCGCTCGATGGAGGTAATGATGGTCGGGATACGCGCGGTTAGACGGATGGCTTTGCGCAAATTCGCATCTGGCGAGCTGTCGTCTGCATCCGGGTCATACAGGTCCAATACCGAAACGAGCGTGCGCAGCAACTGCATGGGCTTGGCGCGCGGCGGAAGGTCAAACAACAGCTTCATGACCTGGGCGGGGAGCTCCCGGTTGGCAATCAGCTGCTCGCACAAATACTGATACTCCCTCTTGTTAGGCAGCTTGCCAAACCAAAGGAGGTAGATGACCTCTTCGAAGGTCGCATGCTCCGCCAGGTCGTCGATGTCGTAACCCCGGTACAGCAGTTTCCCGGTCTGTCCGTTCACATCGCTGAGGGCGGAAGTACCCGCGACGACATCTTCCAGTCCCTTTGATACCATCATGGTTGCCATCTCCGTTGTTGTCACACCTCGTGCCGATATTTCACGAGGCTATCATGCTGTAGGCATTTTACATCTCGAAGGCTTCAAGAGTCAATAGAGCGAACTACCATGTCTCGGGCTCCACTGTCTCCTCGCAGTCGATGCCCGCGCCGTACTCGTGCTTAAAAGGTGGCTGCGAAGTACCGGGCTGACTCCAGCGATGATTATTTCGGGCAAACGGCAAACGGTCTGGATAGGTGTCGTTACCCCCAGTATCACAGAACAGTCCCAGACAGATTGCCCGCTCGCGCAGAGTACCACGCGCACCGATGCTGCTGCGCCCCAGAGTGATGGAGGGCGCCACCTCGTAACGGTCATCTCCCAAAGCCTCCCAGAAGATGCCGATGCCGTTGGCGTTGCCGCCGCCCAGACTGAGGTTGGGGGCACGATAGAGGTCATTGCCACCAAGCTCGATCAGCCAGCCGAGCGAGAAGTCGTGTCCTGCCCCCTGCGCCATGCTGACGTTGTGCTTATCGCTTTGCGGGGAGGGGAAGTCCAGCGTCTGGTCGTCGGCGATGTAGCGGTCGCTTCCAGAGACGTCCAGCAGCAGTCCGTAGCCCTTCGTGCCGCCATAGCCCTGCGCCATGCTGAAACAGCGATAGCGGTCGTCGCCCGCGGGGTCTATGAGCAAGCCAATGCCCCAGGTCGCGCTGCCCTGTCCGCTGGTGTAGCACTCGTAGCGGTCGTTACCCGCCGCATCCACCAACACTCCCACCCCGAAATGCGCCTCACCCTGCGTCACACGGAGTGCGGTGTAGACATCGTCCCCCTGCAGGTCCAGCACGAAGGCGTAGCCCATCACTGCCCCACCGATGCAAGGCGAGACGGCGCGGTGCTTACGGTCGGGAGTTTTCTCGATGCCTCGCGAGGCGATTTGCCTGTCTTGCAGGTGGAGGTCGTTTCCCTGCAGGTCGATCACGACGGTGATCGGATGGTCTGCGGAGCGGTTACCCCCCACATCGAGGTAGGTGTCATTGCCACCCATGTCCAGAATCAGCAAATAGTTTTCGGGCTGGTAGGTATCCGTCCCCCTACTGCGCAGGGCGATAATGCCCCACGGGGTGGGGATATCCACCGAGAAGTTTGCCGTGCCCTGCACCGCCTGCAGTTCCGTCGCCACCCGTTCGCTAACCAGCAACAGGTCGTGCGCCCCAGCAAACAACGCCTTCAGGTCCGTATGGCGCATCAGGTACCAGTAGGCGGTATTGTCTATACTTTGCAGCTGCTCGGAAGCGTCCAGCGACCGGCACAGCATCGTGTACAGCGATGAAGGTTTTTGCTGCGCAAACACCTCCCGAAACGCCAGGTCGCGCCATGGCCATGCTTCCACCATAGTCAGTAACAGGTAGGCAACAGGTTTCTGTACCGACATGGGTATCGTTGCCAGTGGTTTGCTCCATGCGGCTCCTTGGGGTACCTTCTGCCCGGCGGCGAGGTAAACCGCTTCGATAGCCTCATACAGAGGTTGTTTGAACGCATCTGCCCGACGCTTCTGCTGTTCGGTAGGGTCGCTGATGAGGGTGCGACGTGTACCTTCGGACAGGCGAAGGCTGGCAGACGACAGCAAGTTTGCCCCGCTTCCTGCATTTTGTATAGCGTCCCTTCTCAGCGTTCCGACTACGAAAGGCACACGCCACGGGTCGAGATGGAGGCTGTCGAAGAAGGGCAAGCGATAATCACCGCCGCCGTAGAGCTGCAGGTCGAGTGGATGGAAACGCGCCCGCTCCTTGCTCAGCCCGACCTGCGCCAGGGCGTCATCGAACGCATCCGCACTCGCCAGTACAGGCAGGAATAGGTTGATAACGACGAGTAAGTACCATAGAGCAGCACGCATTGGCTTCCTCATGACGTGTGGTTGTATTCCTCTTTCTGGGGGACAACGGGCATGTCCTGCCTGCAGATAGAGATACGGGAGGCTGAACCAGCAGATGCCCCTGCGCTGGCGCGCCTTTATGTGGAGGCGTTCGGCTCGAAGCTGCAGTGGGCGTTCGGGAAATATGCCGACGCCATGCCAGCCATCGTGCTGGAGCTGTTGTTACACGACCAGATGCGTTTAAGCGAAGCACTGGTTGCGGAAGCCGATGGTCAGGTTGCGGGCATGGCGGTGTTGAGGCGCGACCACAAACACCGTGTCCGATGGCTGAAAGTGTGGCAGATAGTACGACGGCATGTGGGGGGATGGCGCGTTTTCACCGCAACCTTCATCATGGCTGCCATGTGCAGCAACCTGTGTACGCCCACCCGTTCGTATCTCGAGGCGCTGGCGGTGGATCCGCACTATCGGGGGCAGGGCATCGGCACGCTGTTGCTGGAAAGGTGCTTTGAGGAGTCACAGCGAGCTGGCAAGCGTGAAATCTCTCTGCACGTCGTGGACACCAACCCTCGCGCCAGGCAGCTGTATGAGCGCATGGGTTTTCGCACGCTGCGCACGGAACGCTTCGCATGGTTTGCCTCACGCTGGATGGGCTTCAGCGCACAGGACTACATGGTGCGACCGCTGTAAAATGCCGGATGGCTACGCCCTCGGATGGTGCTTCGTGTACACTTCGCGCAGGTGGTCGATGCTTACCCGGGTGTAGATTTGGGTGGTGTTGATGCTGGCGTGCCCCAACATCTCCTGCACCACGCGCAGGTCTGCTCCTCCTTGCAACAGATGCACGGCAAACGAGTGGCGCAGGGTGTGCGGGCTGACAGGACGCGAGATACCAGCCTGCTGCACATACTGCTTCAGCCTCAGCCAGAACTGCGTGCGCGATAGCGGGGTGCCCCGCTCACTGAGAAAAAGGTAGTCCTCGCTGCGTTTGCCGAGCAGACGAGGGCGCGCGAGGCGCAGGTAATCCTGGATTGCGGATTTGGCGCTATCCCCGAAAGGCACCCATCGCTCCTTTGCCCGCTTACCAAACACACGCACGAAGCCTTCCTGCAGGTCGACGTCCTGCAAGCGCAAACCGACCAGCTCCGAAACGCGCAAGCCCGCCGCATACGCCAGCTCCAGCATCGCCCGGTCGCGCAGTCCGATGGGGGTTCGGGTATCCGGTTGAGCAAGCAGGCTGTCCACCTCGCGGCGTGAAAGGGCGTTGGGCAGTTTGCGGGGGAGGCGAAAGGCGGAAACGGAGGCGGCTGGCTCTTCGGGCAAAAGGCCTTCCTGCCGCAGGAAGCGTGCAAATGCCCGCGCGGCACACAATTTGCGCTCGATGCTCACCTCTGCCAGTCCCTGTTTACGCAAATGCTGTGCGAAAGCCAGCAGACCGTCCTCGCCCAGAGATTCTCGCAGCGCAAACCCCCGTTTTCCGGCAAACGCGGCGAGCTGTTGCAGGTCGCGCGAGTAGGCGTCCTGCGTGTGGGCAGAGGCGCCCCGCTCCACACGCAGGTAGTGCAGGAATCGGGCAATGTATTCGTTCATCTGGCTGCTGGCTGACCGATGCGAGGCTGGGGGTTCCTGATGATGCCCAGCGCCCAGCGGATACCTCCCAGAATATGCTGCTTGTACCACTCGCTTTCGATAACATCCTCACGATGTCCCAGCCCGGTGTAGAAGACACGTCCCTTGCCGTAGGGTTTACACCATATCAGCAGGTAATCGCCGGGCTGGCCAGCCTGCGGGTGACCGTCGGGCGGATGCCTGTCCATTGAACCCAGCACGTGCAGTTTCGCACGGTCATTGTTCTTGAACTCGTAGATTTCGTCGAAGACGCGAAATCGGGGCGCCAGGTGCGTCATGGCCGGGTGTTTCGCATCTTCTACAATCACCTCGACTTCACACTGCGCGCCGTGCGTGAGAAACTCACCGCCCAGCATCTCGATAAAAGCAGGCTCATCGTGGTAGGTGTCTGCTGCGGCATGAATACCGATGACCCCTTTCCCGGACTTCACCCAGTTCAGAAACGCCTGCAGGTCGGGGATGCCGATGTTGCCGGTGGTGTTGGAGAATATCACGCCATCGTACTTCTTCAGCGCTTCCGGCGACATCATCTGCTTCACATCCTCGGCAGTGCGGCAGTAATCTACCGTGAATTGCCCCGACTTTTCGGCAAGCTCTGCGATCACTTTGTCGAAGCTCTTGATGGCTCCCTCGTGACGAAAGCCCGCCGTATGCGACACCACCAGCAGGCGTTTCTTCGCCTTAGCAGAAGTCCCCGCCCGCTGGGCATCGGCGGGAGTGGTGGACACTATGACCAGCACGCAAATCGCCACTAGCAACCACATTGCGTTCATCTCTCTGCCTCCCCTGCTGTTGAAAGGTACGTTAACTTTCGCTTCTGGACAAAGAACTCCTGCAGACCACATATCCAGCATCGGCAGGCTTTCTCACTCAAAAACCCGCACAATTACCAGCTCGCAACGCTATCAGGGTGTTGTACAATGTGTTACTACTTCTCGGAAAGGAGGGTTTTTGCTCATGAAGCGCATGTCGCATATGCTGGTAGTGCTGGCACTCGCTTTCATGCTGGCACTGGATGCTTCCGCACAGGTTCGGATTTATGACACCATCTACAATGCGGCGGGCACAGACTATGAACTGACCGGACTGACCTTTACCGGCGTATTGCCACGCTACCGCATCGCAGATGGGTTGGGGGTAAGCCTGTCGGTGCCTCACTACCTGAATCGCTTGGACTTCGTGCTGGTCGTCGCTACTGCGGGCACGTTTACCGACCTGAGCGCGGAGATTGCGGTCTACAATGCATGGGACCCGAACGCCCCGGGCTCGGTCTTTAGCAACCTGGCGACGTCGGTCACTGTGCCGCTGGACGACGTGACCACGACTGGCGCGACCGCCTATATCTATCAGGTCTCGATACCGTCGGGAGTGGTGCTGGACACGAACCCGAACAAGGGTGTGGTAATCACCTTGCGGCGTGGCGGCGTGCTGGATAACAACCTGTCGCTGGGCATCGTGAACCGCTTGCCCAATCCCGGCAGTGAGGTTGTTGCCGACCTGTGGTACCGCGACGCCAACGACAACGGCATCATTGAGGCTACCGACGCGCGAACCTTTGGTGGCGGGCGCGACTTCGACAACGTGGCGTTGACGCTGTGGGCGACGCCTGTGCCCGAGCCGGCAAGCTTCTTAGTCATCGGGGCGGGGTTGGCTGGTTTAGCCGCCCTTCGCCGCCGCCGCTAGTGGATTGAGGGGCTACCGACAACGGTAGCCCCCTAGTCCCTCGGCATGGTGACCGCTATCGCCACGTTTCGCAGGTACTTCTCGGCGAGGCGCAACACGTCTTCCCGCTTGACCGCCGCGACTCTGTCCGCAAATTGCCGGTCGAACTGGTAACCCAGCCCGATACACTCATACCAGCCGAGAAAGTAAGCGCGGTCGCGCACCCGTTGATGACGCAACGCATACGAGCCAATCACCAGTCTCTTTGCCCGTTCCACTTCCTGTTCGGAGGGAGGTTCCGTGCGCACCGACTGCATCTGCTGAACCAGTGCTTTCTGCACGTCGTCCACTATCAGCACGGGTATCCCCCCAGCACTAATCCGATAGGGCGCAATCTCCACGAAGCCCAACAGGCAGCTTCCCCCGGACAGGGGCGGATAGAAGGAACCTATCTCGTAGCCGATTCCCGAGGCGTCTCGCAGGTTGGTGAAGATACGTGAGCTTTTGCCCCTGCCCAAAATGGCGTCCAGCACCGTCAGCGCGGGATACTCGGCGGAGGTGATGCCCGGTACGGGATAACCTGCCATGATGTATGCAGTGTTGCCCGCCTGCTCGCGTACTTTGCTCAGCGATTCCCGAAGAGGCGTCCAGGTGAGGTTGGGACGACGCACCGCACTGCGCGCCTCCCAGCTGCCAAACAGCGTGGTGAACTTTTCTACCACCCGTTCCGCAGGCACGTTGCCCACCACCACAATAACCAGATTGTCGGGTGTGTAGAAGCGGCGGTGAAAATCCTGCAGGTCCTGAGGCGTAGCCCGCTGGATATAAGCGGGGTCACTGCTGAACGGATAAGCGTACGGATGTTCGGGCGGATACAACAGCGTTCGCAACGCCATAAAGGTACTTCGGAACTTGATGTTTCGCTCCGCCTGCGCCTCTGCCAGTGCTTCTTGCTTTGCCCTCTCCACCACCTCTGGTTCGAACTGTGCGTTCTTCACGCCCTCCGCCAGCAACCAGGCGGCGTCGTCAAAAGCCTCGGCAACGGTGGTGATGGAGATTTGCGTATAATCGGGTTGCCAGTAAGCGCGCACCTCGCCGCCTACGCGCTCGATCTCCTGCGCAAGGGTCTGCATGGTCTCGTTCGTCGTGCTGCCGAACAGGCTGCGCGACACCAGCAAGCCGATGCCGCGTTTGTCCTCTGGCTCCGCCCATACGCCGACTTTGAGGAACGCCTCCAGCGCCACCACCCGCGCGGATGGCTCATGGGACACCACAATCACCATGCCGTTGCTCAGGATACGCTTCACCGGCTCAGAATGGGAAGCCTGGCTGATGTGAACGAGCACGACAACATAGGTTATCGGCACAAGCAAACCCTTCAGGCTCTTTCTCATGAGCAGCATCCTTATTATGACTTGCTAGAACAATTCGCCGTTGTTGGGGTAATCCCTGCCACAGTCACAGGCTTAAGAGGCGAGCCCTACAGCGCGACGGAGGGCAACGATCTCTTCGTCGGTGAGGTATCTCCATGCGCCAACGGGCAATTGGTGCAGCGTGAGGTGCCCAAACCGTTCGCGGTGCAGGCGTACGACCGGGTGCCCGACCGCCATGCACATCCGTTTCACCTGTCGCTTGCGCCCCTCGTGAATGGTCAGGCGCAACAGGGTGGTTCTGCGACCGGCAAGATACCGCACCTTCTGCACCTGCGCGGGAGCGGTCATGCCGTGTTCCAGTAGGACGCCCTCCCGCAGGCGTCGGACCGCTTCTTCGCCCACTTCGCCACGCACCTCCACCAAATAGGTTTTCGGCACCCCATAGCGCGGGTGCGTTAGACGATACGCCAGCTCACCTTCATCGGTGAGCAGCAGCGCTCCTGTGATATCGGCGTCCAGACGACCGACCGGAAAGACAGCAGCGGTGACGCCTTGCAGCAAGTCCATCACCGTGCGAGCGGCGTGTGCATCGCGGCGGGTGGTAACCACGCCTGCCGGCTTGTGCAGCAAGATGTAGGTGTGTTCTTCGGACAGTTGCACCCGCTTGCCGTCCACTTCAATCACGTCGCACTGCGGGTCAGCCTGCACGCCCAGTTGCGTTACCACCTGCCCGTTTATGCGCATGCGCGCCTGCAGGATAAGCTGTTCGCACGCCCGCCGCGAACCATACCCCGCCTGCGCCAGGATTTTCTGCAACCGTTGCGGACGCTCACTCATCGCCTATTTCGCCGAAGTGGCGCACCAGCACACCAAAGTCAAACAGCGTCACCTCTGCATCACCGTCTAAGTCGGCATCCGGGTTCCAGTTGCTGTCGCCCGGAACACTGCCAAACGCCGCCACCAGACCG
The DNA here is from genome assembly GCA_023511455.1 of Bacillota bacterium. Lineage (NCBI taxonomy): Bacteria > Bacillati > Bacillota > Bacillota bacterium. The sequence continues at coordinate 3,076 of JAIMBJ010000042.1, read as the reverse complement.
CCGAAGTCAAGCAGCGTCACCTCGTTGTCCCCGTTAGTTAGCGAGGCGTTCACACCGCCCACTTTCGCACCGCTCACCCTCACGTTGCGCACCACCTTGCGCAGCCAGTGGCTCGCCTTGAACGCCAGGTCGTAATTGCCGTTCGGGACATCGGGCAGAGAATAGTTGCCTGCGCTGTCTACATAGTGCGTCACCGTGCGAAGCGGGTCGGTGCTACCCGCGTTGCGCAACTGCACCACTATCGGCACAGCGGTGACATCTCCGCCCCAGTCGCCCAGCTCCACCTTCCCGCTGATGGTGTAGGTGCGCACAATCGGGCGTGCGGGACCGCCGGAGGTCGTCCACCAGTCAAACACTACCCACACTTGACCAAATCCAGTCCCAGTATGCCATCTGCCCCTGCATCTTCGAGCCGTTCTGGGTGACCGTTCCCTGCCAGACCACGTCGGTGTTGCCCACGCCGGGGATGTTGGCGACGCCGGAGAAGGACATGGTGTCTCCATCCATCCTGCCGGAGATGGTGTATTGCCCCAGCGGGTTGTTGTTGGGGGGCAGGCATTGCACCCGGCCGGTCAACTCGCCGGTGGTGGTGTTTTGGATGAAGAAGCGGATGTTTCCGTCGAACACGAAGCCGTAGTAGACGTCACGGATTTGCACTGTCCAGTAGGTGTTGGAGATGTCCTAGTTGGGTGGCGCGGCGAGGGTGGGTATCGCCAGCGCTAGAAGCAGTAGCCAGAGGTGTCGTTTCATGGTTGCAACCTCCTTTCCTCATGTTCTCCAGTTATTGGACGTTTTCAATCTACAGAGAGGTTACCTCTTCAAACAGCCTCCACACAACAGATGATTGATCACAGAGGCGGTGCACATCGGTCGTCGGCTGCCCGCGACGCCTAGATGCCTCTACGCAAACTGGCATACGCCGAACAGAAAACCTCTCCCCATAGTGTCCATCACATAGAAATCTCCCACTCGATGCCCATCCAGCTCAAACGCGGTGAACTGGCGTCGGGTAGCGGTCTCCACCACAATCACCCTGTCGATGTAGCGATAGCCAGGGAATGAACGGTATTCATTTCTGCATGACAGTAACGCCCATCGTCCATCATTGGAAACGTCCAGACCGAAAATGTCATCCCATTGGTGCTGCTTGGCGGAGAGGGCTATCCTTCGCCGTCCATCGCGCCACTGTACCACTACCTGCTGCCGTTTCTTCCTTTTGCTTGTGTCGTAAACCTCTTTGTCGGAAACAACCAGACGCACCTGACCGTTTCGAGAGTAGGCATGTCCTCTTGTACTACCTACGCCGCCCACACGGAACCGTCTGTTCAACAGGTACCAATCGGTGTTCAGACGGCGCACCTCTTGGGCGGATAGCTTTTTCTGCTTGCCTGTATAGGTGTCTATCTGGTAGAAGAGGCGGGAGGGCTTCACTCCTTTGCTCCGTCCTTGATCAGGCTGGTCTTGTTCGTACCACACGTGGCGGCTATCCGGATACCAGCCGAAGTTCATAGCACGTCCCTTTGCGAGCACTACAGGGCGGTTGTCAGGCAAGCTAAACAAGACGAAGTTGCCAGCCTCACCAACGGGTATACGAAGTTGATGACCAAACAAGTGACGTCCGTTGGGTGAGAACAGGCACTGGTAGTACTGCTGGTAATTGGAGAGAGCCGTCAACTCGCCGCGCACTATATCACCAAGCCAGGTACACTCAGATAGCACGTAGAGGTACCGCCTATCAGGAGACATCTGGACATCTCGATTGTAAAAGTCAGTTACAGTGAATAGCTGCCTGCTCTGCCAACGCCCGCCCTCGAGGCGCGCAAGAGTGATATATGCTTTGCCAATCGGTTCGCCAGTGAAGACCAGCAGTTCGATGGGTGGTGGAGCAATCATTTTGCTATCCCTCCCTATGACATCCCACTTATCGCGCGAGGTCAATAGAGATTATCTCACGGTAGTAACGGGTGTATCGACCTCCCTCCCCCACTCTCTCATCCAGAACGAATATAGGATTCTGCTGGAGACTGGGAAAGACACCGGCGCTACCTGGCTGATCGGAGAGATCTTCTGTCCAGCGTTGCCATGAGAAAGAACCATTCCGGTAGCGATACACCTCTGCTGGTTGCCCTAAATCTACGCCAAAAATAAGAGGGTCGTAGTCAACACCTACGCCGATAATAAATGAGTCGCTGCGTGCGTATCCTCTACTCCCAACCGCTTGCCTTCTTTGGGCGATAGAGTGCACGCGGCGAACCCTTACACCTTCTCCAGTTGCTGGGACTGACGGCGCGAAGCCAACATAGGTGTGCGAGAACGCTGCGTCCTCGGCGAATAGGTCGTAAGCGCGGACGCTCAATGTCGTCAACTTTACCCAGAATAGCCCAAATGGAAAGTAAACCGGGTTCAATTGTATGTCGACGTAGTAACCGAATAAGCCATTCGAACTGTCGTAGAGGATGTGATTCCTAGGATTGCGAGGGTCTCCACCCAGCACAGGCTGCCCGTTGGGCGTCCGGGTGAGGCTAGGCACAAGATAGGGTTGCCAGCGGGGATATGAAATCCCTTGACGCCCTGCGGCGTGGAACATCAAGCCACCCTCCATGTCCGTTCCTGGAAAGGCGATACCAAAGTAGATACAAGGTGTATCCTCGGTTGGTTCTCCTCCCACTTTATAGGTGCTGTTGATATAAATATAGACGTTGCCGAAGTTGGGGTCGATAACGGGAGGCAAGTAAAACGAGGCTCGTGCCCCTACGCACTGCGCACCTGAGTCCGTCCGCACCCGTCGGTATGGTCCGGTATGCGTGTTCTCCAGAGCTTCTGTTCTCGTGCGGGTTAGAGGAACCTCTAAACCCTGGTAGTTAATGCTGCTTGTTTCACTGTGGTAAATCCCTGGGGGTGCCGTCACTACAGGGTAGCCGAACGAGTCCTCTGTGTAGTATCGCCCATCAGGAGCCAGGACATCAAGCTGCCCCTGCGGCACATTCCCGATGACAGCCCGAACCGCCCGCAAGATGCTGGCTGCATCCCCCGTATCCCACGGTATCGCCCCCACATGCGGAACCGCGCTATCCTC
>JAIMBJ010000041.1 GCA_023511455.1 Bacillota bacterium | reverse complement strand
CCTAACCCCCTTGCCCCCTTCCCTGCGAGGGAATGGGGAACGCCCCTCTCCTCGTAGGAGAGGGGACGGGGGTGAGGTAAGGCAAGGGGTAGCAAGAACGCCTCTCTCCGTGCGCTATAGCCAACTTCTCAACAATTCTCGAACACCCTCAGGTCTCGCCACGCGAGGGACATCCGGGTATGAAAGTCGCACTGCGCCGATGTTCAGCTGGAGGGCGAACCTTGCGGTGAGCTGAACCCCCACCCAAGCTCCCCGCGGGCGGGGAGGCGTTTCACGGCTCGGCGGGAGCCTCGCCCCCCAGCCTGGCGGTGGAACTGAACATCACTCCTCGATAAACCGGTGATACCTTCCCAGCCAGTAGGCAAGCAAGAACGCACCTCCGTACTCTTCGGAATGTCCACTGCCTCCCCAATCCATGCGATAGGGGTTGGCGTTCCATTTCAGTCCCTGCCGCTCATCCGGGGGCAGAGGTGTGGTGGAAATCCACTGACCGAATCGGCTGCGTGACTGCGAAATCACCAGGTCGGTGCGGTGGCTGTTGCGTACTTCCCACCCGCGCAGGTCCCAAGGCCATCGCTGGAGAGTCTGCACCGCCTCTTCCACATCACACGGTTTGCCGGTCGCCAGCCCGTAGATGAAGTTATACAACGGACTGCGCTCGGGGCGGATGGTGCGCCATGACCGCTCGATGCTGAGCTGTATCAATGCGCGACGGGAAGGTTCCTTCTCCAGCATCACGATGGGGTAATAGGCGAGGAACCAGAGCTCGTCGTCGGAGTGGTTGATGGCTTCGGGCGGGTGAACCACGCGCCCTTCGGCGGCGTTGAGCAGGTAGTGGTGTCTGGTAATCAGCTCTTCGTATTTGTCCTTGAAGCGCTGGTCACCGCAGATATGGTGGGCAACCTTCAGGTGCGAGAGTATCTCCATGGAGTTCAGCGCGCGCTCCTGCCACCACCAGGGGTTGTCGTTCAGGTATTCTGGTGCCCACACACCCCACGTCGTACGCTTGCCGTCGGGGCGTATGAGCAACAGGTTGTCGTTCAGGATGCGGTTGGTGACCGCGCGGCAGACCTCGGCAATCTCTTTGCGCTCCTGTTCATCTGCCACCAGCTCGTAGTAGATGTACCACGCGAAGTAGTGACCGTCTATTTCGTCCGAGCTGGTGTCGGTCTTCCACAGCCAGCCTTTCTGTGGCGAGGGTTTCCAGTTGTCGGGGCTGAAGTCCGACAGGTTGACGTTGTCCTCATCTTCGCGGGCGATGGCACGCGCGACGAAACCGGGCGAACCGGTCTTGTACACGAGCTCCAGCATCGCCCGCATACTTTGACGCGCCAGTTCACGGGCTTGCGGTTCCTTCGTGGTGGCATAGCGGAACGCTTGCGCCGCCACCGTGATGGATGTCCACAGCCCATCGTTGTCGGTGGCGTTGTAGCGGAACTTGCTGGGGTCTTCGGGGTCAAGCAGCTGGCAGTCGGCAGTGAATCCATAGCGATTGTGACGGTCAGCGTTGATTTGCTCGTAGTGCGCTGCCTTATCGATGAGGCGCATTTTGCGGACTTCGATGCGCGCCACACCTTTGTCGGTCGCGAACCATGCGCCGCCTGCACCATCCAGCGCGATGGCATACACGCGGTTACCGGGTAGCCACCGACGTCCCCAGAAGTAGCGCCATTTGCCTTCCTGAAGCACAGCGGCTCCTTCGCTGAATCCTACCCAGACCCAGCCCGTTTGATGGTCGCAGGCGACAGCGGTGACATTGAAATACGGTAATCCACCGGGCTCGGGCTTGATAGGCAACAGGTAATCGTCCAGATTGGTCACAATCAGCTCGCGCGAGGTGCCTATCCACCAGTGTCCAGCCGCATCTCGCGAAGCGCATTGCGGCACGCCGTCGAAGTTGGGCATCTGCTGGTGCGGGTACAGGCGTTTGGGATATTCCAGCTTCGGGGGCGGTTCCGGCACCAGCTGCTGGGCGGTTAACGGAGGATTGGTTGCTTTCTGCCAGCGTTCCCCTTCCAGCGCGTAGATTTCGCCTGCGAGGCAGTACACTTTGCCCTCGTGTAGCCTGATGGCAGTTACCGGCTGTTCGGGCAGTCCGTGCCTCGCAGTGTACTGGTGCGAGATGAGCTGGAAATAGGGCGAAAGGGTGAAAGTGACAACAATATCCAACAGCATGAGATTCCCTCCTGTAAACGGTTGCTTACTTGCTTTGCCAAGCTTCGCGATGAGGAGAGAATCTCCTGCAGCGGCTACGCAAGAGGACAGCGGATGTGTTATCATGACAGAGCTTCCAAATCTCAACAGGAGGTTCGCGATGACCATGATACCCAAGGAATGGCTACCGTCGTGCAGCATGAAACGTGTCATCTGCCACTGGACGGCAGGCGGTTACAAAGCCACCTCCCTCGACCGCGCCCACTACCACATCCTCATCGAGCATGAGGGCAACCTGATTCGCGGCACGCACAGCATCGCCGACAACGTCTCAACCGCGGATGGCGTCTATGCCGCGCACACCGCAAAATGCAACACCGGCTCGATCGGCGTTGCGGTATGCTGTATGGGTGGGGCGCAAGCGTTGCCGTTTCAGCCAGGACCTTACCCGATGACCCAGAAGCAATGGGAAACGATGGCGAAGGTGGTGGCGGAACTGTGCCAGTTCTACCGGATACCGGTCACTCCTCAGACCGTTCTGGGACACGGCGAAGTGGAGACCTATTTGGGAATACCCCAGCACGGCAAGTGGGACCCGATGGTGCTGCCCTGGACGCCCGACATGAGCAAAACGCAGGTGGGCAACTACCTGCGCGCGCTGGTGCAGCGGGCGATGATGGGCGAGGAGCCTGCGGAGCAACCGTCCCCTGCCACTCTGTTTATCGGCGGCAAGACCTTCCCCGTGGTGATGCTCAACGAATCCGCTTATGTGGCGATACGCTCACTGGCGGACGCTCTCGGCTGGAGCATCCACAGTGCGACTGCAGGGCAAGTGAGGTTGAACGCCGGGGGAAAGATGCTGACCCTGGCAAGCACGCTGGTCGGCGGCAAGGGGCATGTGGCCTGTCGGGATTTAGCCTATGCATTGGAACTGCCTATAGAGTGGGACGCACAGACGCGCCGGATCATGATTGGCTGACTGCGTGACGGGCATCCTTTGGCATCAGAGGATGCCCTGTCCCCCCTAGAACTCGGCGTTGCCGGGCGTGCGCGGGAAGGGGATGACGTCGCGGATGTTCTTCATGCCCGTCACGAACATCATCATCCGCTCGAAGCCCAGCCCGAAGCCCGAATGGGGCGCGCTGCCATAGCGACGCAAATCCAGATACCACCAGTAATTGCGCTCATCCAGCCCCAGCTCGCGAATGCGCCGCAGCAGCACTTCGTACCGCTCTTCGCGCTGGCTTCCCCCGATAATCTCCCCGATGCGCGGCACCAGTACGTCCATCGCCCGCACCGTCTTCTCATCGTCGTTTAGGCGCATATAGAACGCCTTAATCTCTTTGGGGTAGTCGGTGACCACCACCGGGCGCTTGAACAGCGTCTCGGTAAGATAGCGTTCGTGTTCCGTCTGGATATCTGCCCCCCAGCGCGGCGGGTATTCGAAGTTCTGCCCCGACTCCTGCAGCAGTTTGATGGCTTCCGTGTAGGTGATATGCTCGAAGGGCGAGTGCAATACATGCTCCAGTGTAGAAAACACGCTGTCGTCGATCCACTTGTTGAACAGCTCAAGGTCTTCGTGGCACTCGTCCAGCACGGCGGCGATGAGATACTTCAGGAACTCTTCTGCCAGCTGGCGGTTACCGTCCAAATCACAGAACGCCATTTCGGGTTCTATCATCCAGAACTCGGCGAGGTGGCGCGGCGTGTTGGAGTTCTCCGCGCGGAAGGTAGGACCGAAGGTATAGACATTGGTGAACGCCAGCGCGAACGCCTCCGCCTCCAGCTGTCCGCTAACGGTGAGGTAGGCAGGCTTGCCGAAGAAGTCCTGCGAGTAGTCCACCACTCCGTCCGGCGTGCGCGGCAGGTTCATCAGGTCGAGGGTTGTCACGCCGAACATTGCGCCTGCGCCTTCACAGTCGGAGGTGGTGATAATCGGCGTGTGTACGTAGATGAATCCTCGCTCCTGAAAGAACCTGTGGATGGCGAACGAGAGTACGTTGCGGATGCGGAACATCGCGCCGAAGGTGTTGGAGCGCAGGCGCAGGTGGGCAATCTCCCGCAGATACTCGAAGGAATGCCGCTTTTTGGAGAGCGGATAGGTGGCGGCGTCCGCCGGCCCCAGAATCGTGATGGAATGCGCGCGCAGCTCCACCGGTTGTCCGGGCGCAGGGGACTCGACCAGTGTGCCTTGGACCGAGACGCATGCGCCTGTGGTGATTTTGGAGAGCTGCTCGTCGTTCAGAAGACCTTCCTCGATAACCACCTGCAGGTTACGCAGGCAGGAGCCGTCGTTGATCTCCGCGAAGGAGATGCGTCCCACGTCGCGGCGGGTGCGTACCCAGCCATTCACCGTGAGTTCCGAGCCAATCGGCGCTTGCAACGCCTGCTTCACGCGGACAAAGGATGTCATCTCGTCGCCATCACCTTCTTGCCTGTGGGTTCCGTGCATTTTCTGCATCACTATTGTAGCACGTACGTCCCCAGAATGGTAGGGGAACACCTCTGGACTGGAGTACGGTAATAATAAAAGCGCGAGTAGTTTTGTTCAGAGGTTGGAGAGAATGAAACGGCGTTCCAAAAGCATCCTGACGGGTCTGGCGGTGGTGAGCATCGTTCTGGTGATTGTGGCTGTTCGCTTTGCGATGCCCGCTCCGAAGGTGGAGGTGGTTCGCCCTGCCAGCCGCGATGTGGTAGAGGTAGTGGTAGCCACTGGTCGCGTGCGCGCGTTGCTGCAGAGCGAGGTTGGTAGCGAGACGGGCGGCGTGGTAGAAGAGGTGCTGGTGCGCGAAGGCGACAGGGTGCAGGCGGGGCAGGTGGTGGCGCGGTTGCAGCGAGATGAACTGCTGGAACAGCTGAACGCCGCGCGTGCCGCCGTGGAGACCGCCACCCGCGAACTGCAGCAGGTCTCTCGTGGCAGTCTTCCCGAAGAGATTGCCCGCGCCCGTGCTGAGCTGGAGCAGGCAGAGCAGGTAGGGCGCGCCCGTCTCGAGGCAGCGGTGCAGCGACTGCGCCAGCTGGAGGCAGGGGGTCGCGCGGAAGAGATTGGGCGGGCGCAGGCGGCGGTTGCCGATGCGGAGGCGCGGCGCAAGCAGGCGGAGGCAGACCTGAGGCGTACCCGGCAGCTGTTCGAGGCAGGCGCGTTGAGCCTCGCCGATGTGGAGAAAGCGGAGACCGCGCTGGAGTCCGCACGCGCAGCGGAAGAGACCGCACGGGCGCAGCTGTCCCTGGCGAAAAACCCAGCCCGTTCCGAAGAGATTAAAGCCGCGCAGGCGGAGGTGCAATCCGCCCGAGCCAGTTTGGAACAGTCGGTGAAAGCAGCGCAGGCGAACCTGCAACTCCTGCTACGCAAACCCCTGCGTGAGGAGGTGGAGGTGGCTCGAGCGCGACTGCGACAGGCGGAGGCGAACGTGCGTCTGGTAGAGGAACGCCTGAGGCAACGGGATGTGCTGGCGCCGATTAGCGGGATAGTCGTACGGCGCAACGCCGAGCCCGGGCAAAGCGTGCTTCCCGGTGCCAGCCTGATGTCCATTGCCAGCATGGAGCGGGTGGAAATCCTGATGGAGACCGACGAGAGCAATATCCCCCGTCTTGCCCCTGGGCAGAGCGCAGTGGCGGTGGTACCCGCGTATCGCGAACAGCCGTTCCGCGCAGTGGTGACGCAGGTCGGTCCCGAGATCGACAGCCAGCGCGGAGTGGTTACTGTGCGCTTGAGACCGGTGCAAATACCTTCCTTCCTGCGCCCAGATATGACCGTGGACGTCAGCGTGGAGGTGAAGCAGCTGAAGGCAGCCACCACCGTGCCGGTCACTGCGGTGGTGTCGCGCAGCGGCGACACCGTGTTTGTCGTTGAGAACGGCAAAGTGCGCGCGAAACCGGTTCGAGTGCTGGCGAGGGGGGAAGAGACGGTAGCTGTCGAGGGACTGTCACCGGAGGATTTGGTGGTGAAACAGGCGTTGCGCGTGAAAGAGGGGCAAAAAGCCACACCACAGCTGGCAGCAGGAGGTGCGCAATGATCGACCGCTTCTCGCTGAGTGTAGCGATACGTCACCTGCTGTATTACAAGGGACAGACGCTACTCACCATGGGCGTGGTGGCGGTGAGCGTCACGCTGATTATCTTTCTGGGCGCACTGATTGGGGGACTCCAGAAGCGGCTGATTAGCAGTGTTACCGGCGCGATCCCGCACGTGGTGGTGCGTCAGCCGGAGCGCGAGCCGGTAGCAGCGTGGGAGGTTGCCAGTGTCGAACAACCGCTGTATCTGGGTGAACGGGTGAAACTGCAGCAGCAGAAGCGCAAGATCGAGGACTGGCAAACGTGGGAACAGCGATTACCCGCGTTCAGCGACAACATCCGCGCGGTATCGCCGGTGGTGGAAGGACAGGCGTTTGTCAGCCGCAGTGAGAAACGTAAAGCGGTCAGCGTGGTGGGCATGTTCCCCGAAAAGCACAACAACGTGGTGGATGTGCAGTCGAAGCTGGTGCGGGGACGCTTCTTTGGGCTGAACGGCGGCGAGGCAGCCATCGGATTCAAGCTGGCGGATGAGTTTGGGGTAGACCTGGGCGACAAACTGCGCGTGGTGAGCGCAGAAGGCAATGTGGCGACCTACACGGTGGCAGGGATTTTCGACACCGGCTTCAATGCGGTCGACAGCGGCACAGTGTTCGTGCCCCTGCGAGATGCCCAGAGCCTGTTTGGAGTCGGTAATGCAGTGACCACGATTGGGCTGAAGCTGAACCGCATTTTTGAGGCAAAAGACCTGGCGCAGCAGATGGCGCTGCAGGTTCCTTATGAGACGCGCTCGTGGATGGAAGACAACCAGCAACTGCTCAGCGGGCTGCGTGCGCAGTCGCAATCGTCCAACCTGATTCTGGTCTTCACCACGATTGCGGCGGGGTTCGGCATCGCCAGCATCATGATTACGTCGGTGGTCACCCGTCTGCGCGAAATCGGCATCCTGAAGGCCATCGGCGCGACCAATCGGCAGATTCTGCAGATTTTCGCCATTGAGGGCACGTTACTGGCGTTCTTCGGGGCGATTGCGGGGGCGGTGCAGGGTATCGCCCTGAGCCTTGCGCTTTACAGCATCCGCACGCAGGTGAGCGAGACGGGACGCACCGCCGAGGTGTTTCCCTTCGACCTGACGGCAGACCTGGTGATACGCGCCATCGTCATCGCGGTGGTGGTGGGTCTCATCGCGTCGTGGTATCCGGCGTGGCGGGCGGCACGGGTAAACGCGATAGAGGTCATCCGGGGGGTGTAGCATGGAGACCACCAACGGCGAGACGGTGTGCGAGCTGCGCCACGTGGATAAAATCTACGAGGGCGCTGTGCCCACCCCTGCCCTGCTGGACATCAACTTAAAGGTGCGCCGCGGCGAGTTTATGGTGGTGCTGGGCGCATCCGGTTCGGGGAAAACCACCCTGCTGAACGTGATGGGCCTGCTGGATACGCCCACTTCTGGACAGGTGTGGCTGGCAGGCAGAAACGCCGCAACCCTATCGGAAGAGGAGCGAGCTGCCCTGCGCAGCCGCTACATGGGCTTTGTGTTCCAGTTCCACTACCTGCTGCCGGAGTTCACCGTGCTGGAGAACGCGCTGTTGCCCTGCACTATTGTGGGCAAAGCGATGGCAGAAGCCAACCGCGAGCGCGTGAAGGAACTGTTGGTGCGGGTAGGACTGGGCGACCGGCTGAACTATCGTCCTGCGCAGCTGTCAGGTGGTCAACAACAGCGGGTGGCTATCGTGCGGGCACTGGCGAACAATCCCGAGCTGGTACTGGCGGACGAACCCACCGGCAATCTGGACAGCAAGAACGGTTTCGCCGTGTTCGAGATGATGCGCTTCATGAACCGGCAGACGGGGACCGCCTTCGTGGTGGTGACGCACGACGAGCGACTGGCGCAGGAAGCCGACCGCGTGGTGGTGCTGGAAGACGGCAGAATCATCAAAGAGGAGCTGCAACGTCCTGCCCTTACGCATGAGCTGTAGGAGTCTACCCGTCGAACACCGCCTCGTACTCGGAGATGCCGCTCAGGTACAGTCGCGCCGTTTTGCCTGCCAGCTTGTCGGTACCGCGCTCCGCTGGGTCGCCGATGACCTGCGGGTACCACCTGCCGCCGACCAGAATCTTCTGCGGCTGGCTCCAACTGCGCGGCTCATCCAGTCTCGTGCTGAAGCTGACGTAGATACCTTCCTGCACCCAGCCTGTGCCCTTTGCGCGGTTCAATAGCATCACATACTGCTTCAGGTGGGTGTTCCGGTGTACGGAGGGTCCCCAGAAGGCGTCGCAGTCCGCGCGCATCCAGTCGGACATGGCGGGGAAAATCGGGGTCACCCTGCCGCCCAGACCCGGCTCCTGCCACCCTCCCTGAAACCATTTGTACACCTTGCCAACAGGCTTGTCGCGGTGCGCCCAATCCATCCGCGCCACTGCGACGCCCTGCTCTTCGGGTTTGCCCGCGTAGTTGCCGAAGAAAAAGTAGAGATAGCGTTGCGCAGGGTCCAGCATGACGCAAAAGTCGCCGTGTCCTCCCGCGAAGTAGCCGTTTTGCGCGTCGCAGCGCAGCGTGCCTTCAGGCGCGGTGAGCACGAATCCCAAATCCTGCCATGTTCTGCCATCGTCAGTGGAGCGGATGGCGCCGATTTTGGGCGCGGTGAGCGAAGTGCCCGGACACAATCCTGCAGGTTCGTGATGGTACCAGCCGTACAGCGTGCCGTCCGCCGCCAGAACGGTACACTCAATCCATCGTCCGCCGTTCAGGGTGTTGTCGAACGTGACGGGCTGCGCCTCGCCGAGGTCGTAAGGGGATTTTCCCTCACTGCGGAAGGGATGTCCCGCAGACATGAAGATGACGAAGCGGTCGCCCCGCCAGTGGCATGGGCTGTTGGAATCGACCCCTGCGGGCAGGCGATGCTCGGTCGCCGCGCGCAGGATGAGTTTTGGAACAGTTAACATCTTTTTCCTCCTACAACTTCGGAGATGTTGGCTGAAAACTCGGTAAGACCACCCTGCGGCTACGGCGATGGCTCGCGCTGCAGCTTCTCCCTGTCGATGATGTCGCAGGGAATGGGGACAAGTTTGGGAACCGGCTCACCGCGCAGGTGTTTGGCCGCCATCTCCACCACCGTGCTGCCGATTTTTCGGGGAAACTGCACGGCGTCCGCCTTGAGTGCGCTGCCCCGCAGGATTTCCCGCCGTGCTTCGGGGTCGCCGTCGTAGCCGACGATAACCACGTTGGTGCGCCCCATGCTCTCCACTGCCTTCAGCGCGCCCAGCGCAGTGCTGTCGTTAATCGCGAAAATACCTGCCAAATCCGGGTGCTTCTGCAGCATGGTCTCGGTAACCGCCATCGCTTTGTCGCGCACGCCGTCGCCGGGTGGGCGGTCCACCACCTGAATGCCCGGGTATTTGGAGATGGCTTCCATGAAACCGCGCGTGCGGTCCTGAACACTGGTCACCACCGGGTGGTCGATAATCACCACTTTTCCCTTCCCACCCAGCAGCTTCGCCAGATATTCACCTGCCAGCCTGCCGCCCTGCACATTGTCCGACGCCACGTGGCACACCACGTCACCGCCCTGCGCGGCGATATCGGCGGTAAACACCGGTACTTTGGCGGCGTTCGCCTTCTTCACCGCGCCCGCGATGCCCGCCGAGTCCACCGGACAGATAATCAGCGCGTCTACACCGCTGGTCAGGAAGTTTTCCACCTGCGCTGTCTGGTCGGCAAGGTTGAACTCCGCGCTCTGGATGAGCAGTTCGATACCTTCCTTCTCCGCCGTTTCGCGCATCGCGGCTTCCAGCTCTTGATAGAAGGGATGCTGCTTGGTCAACAGAGTGACCCCCACCCGCCACTTCTTCTCCGTGGTGGGGGCGCCTGTTTGGGTTTGCCGTCTGGCGCAACCGCTAATCAACAGCGCAGCGAACAGCAGCGCGACCAGTATCTTGCCACGCATGGGTTATCTTCTCCTCCTCATCAGCCTGTGAACCAGGCGACGGTTACGCTATGTTCCCTGTTTGGGAGCAATCTGGGTGCCTGCCCATGACTCGATAAGTTGTACGACCGCCGTGTGATCGACATCCCCGCCAATCTGTCGCTTTGCCATCTCGAACATCTCTGCCGCCAGCTGCATGAGCGGGACGGGCACGTACGCCTCCCGTGCGATAGAGACGGCGATGCGGGCGTCTTTCGCCAGCAGGGCAAGGCTGAAGGTGTTGGGGAACGCCCGCGTGAGCACGCGCTCCGGAAAGTGCACCTCACTCGCGAACGATCGCCCCGAGCTGACGTTGATGACCTCCAGCGCGATGGCGGGGTCTACCCCCTGTTTCGCCAGCGTGACCAGCCCTTCGGCGGTCGCCAGCAGCCCGACGGCGAGCAGTATATTGTTCACCGCTTTGACGGCGTGCCCCGCGCCCACATCGCCCACATGGAACACCTTGCCTGCAAACGCCTGAATGACCGGCAGAGCGCGGTTGAACGTTTGCTGGCTACCGCCGACCATCACCGTCAGGTTACCCGCCTCTGCACCCACCTTGCCTCCTGAAACGGGTGCGTCCAGAAAATCGCATCCCACTGAGCGCAGGCGTTCGGCAATGCGTCGGCTGTGGTTGGGGTCGCCGCTGGTGCAGTCTATCCACACCGTGCCCGGTTTCAACGCAGGCAATAGCTGTTCCGCTATCGCCTCCACTTCCACGCTGGTAGGCAGGCAGGTGAAGATGAACTGCGCCTGCGCGGTGTCAGTCAGGTTTTCTACCGCATGTGAACCGAACTGCTGTGCGTGCGCCTGCGCCTTGCTGGTAGTGCGATTCCACACCAGCGTCTCAAACTGCTTGGCGAGATGCCCTGCCATCGGATAGCCCATTGTTCCCAGCCCAATAAACGCCACTCGGTACATCGGTTTATCCCTCCAGCTCCGCGTAGTATCGCTCCACCGTTTCGTAGTCTACCGTATGGTCTGGCGTCATACCCAACCGCTCGTACAGCTGCCGGCGAGCGCGCATGTCCGCTAACAAGACGGCGCGGGCATGTCTGGCGACTTCTTCTGCCACCTCCAGCGGCACGACCACCACGCCGTCGTCGTCCGCCCCCACGATGTCACCCGGACGCACCTGCACACCGCCGCAGCCGATTCTGGTCTGCACTTCCGCGACCTCAATGCGCCCCGGAATGATGGTGCGTCCACGCGCGCGACAGCAGATGGGCGTCTTCTGCAGGGTGAGCTCGTAGGTGTCTCGCGCGTAGCCGTCGGTGATAATGCCCACCGCCCCTGCTGCGACCACCCCCAGACTGTTCGCCGACCCCCAGAAACCTACCTCTTTGCTGCCACCCGTGTCGGTGACAATCACGTGCCCGGGCTGAATCAGATGCTCGAAGCCGATGTGTCCCACCTCTTTGAACCAGATGCCGTGTGCGTTCACAATCTCTTCGGTGGTGTTTAGCCTCCACATGGGGCGATTGGCGGGCACGCAACGCACGGTGAGCGCGACCCCCCAGAAACGCAGCCCGCTCCACAAAGGACGTATCTCGGGCGACATCAGCGTCAGGTCGAAATAGCCGATGCCGTCCAGCGCATCACACACATCCACCACGCGCAGGTATTTGTAGAGCTTGCAAATGGCGAAAGCGTCCGACATATCCTCCCTCCTGTTTTCATCGCAGCCACACCTCCGCACCGGGCGACGTGGCAGCGGTGGCATTGGGTACAGAGTAGCGTATCAGGGAGATATCCCCTTTTGCCTCGAAGATTCGCGATTCCTCCACCCGTTTGCCTCCATCATCCTGACCGTCCACGCCTCTGGAGTAAAGCAGGAATCCTTTGGCTCCGGTACGGTACACGAACTCGCCGCCGGTGATGGGGTCGTGGTTCAAATCGGCGGCACCTGCTTCAGCCAGGGTGCGCGGATAGCTGCCATGACGCATTCGATAGGCACGCACCGCTGCCGCACAAGCCAGCAGGCGCAAGCGCGTCACGCTCACCGCAGATTTGTCCGCCGACTGGCTGAACACGGTCGTCATCAAGCCCTGATTGAGTGGATGACCCGGCGTGCCCGGCGACTTCCGCTGAAGCAGGGGCTTTTTGGCTTCATCGATGGCCTTGTCATACATCCGCGCGGCTTCGCGCGCGGCGGCTCGCAGGTTCATGATTCTGCCCATGTAACGGGGCATTCCCGCCCCCGACGGTGCACCGAACAGCTTAGCCGTCCGTTCACCGCCCTCATGCATGGCGTGGTACATGGCAATGGTGAACCGCTCCTCGCCCTCGAGAGCATGCCAGAAGGGGACACGTTTCTGCTCCCACTCACGCACCACCTGCACCACGCGGTCGCACCCGGCAGGCGAGAGTTTCGCAAAGTCTCTGGTGAAAGTGTGCGTGGCGATGGATATCATCGCCTCCCCGACGAGATACCGTATGATGGGCGCGCCGTTGCGTATCATTTCTGTCAGCAGCAGAGTGGTGCGCAGGTCGTCGGCGGCTCTGGCGTCATCGCCCTCCTGAAAAGCGAGGCGGATGTCGGCAGCTTCCACTCGTGCCCACTCGCGGAACACGGCGGCGGGTTCGATGGTAGCCGTCATACTATCCCAGTCGGTCACGACCGATGGCTTGGAGAGCAGCTTCCGGTATTCGCGGCGAATCGGCTCATACGCGGCAACGTATCGGCGCAACGTAGACGCTCCCGCGTTTGGCTGATAGACCCTCCGCGCAATCTGTTGCAGACCGGGTGTGCTTGCCTGCAAATGCTGTGTTTTCCGCACCAGCTGCAGGAGGGCAGGGTAGGCGTTGTCCGACGGGGTAGGGAGAGACGGAATGGGCACGTCGGGCGGCGCAGTCCAGTGCAAGAATAGGATGCCCCCCGCCATCAACGTGAGGAAAGCCACTGCTCCACAACCAACGAACCAGAGGTTTCGCTTGTTCATGGCCACCTCCAGGCACTTTACCACAGAGGACACAGAGAACAAGGAAAAGTTCCCTTCTCTTTGCTGTGCATGGCGCATCGCAGAACCGTTTGACAATTGCTCTCATCCCCGCTGTGCCTGTTCCACCATCTGCAGAAACTGCTCTTCGGTCAACACCGGCACGCCCAGCTGCAACGCCTTCTGGTACTTGGAACCGGGGTTCTCACCGACCACCACGTAGCTGGTCTGCCTGCTGACGCTGCCGGAGGCTTTGCCGCCCAGCTCGCGCACCAGTGCCTCCGCCTGCTCGCGGGTGAAGTGCTGCAACGCGCCGGTGAACACGAAAGTCCATCCCGCGAAGGCATCGGAACGTTTTTGTCGCTCCGCAAAAGGGGTTACCCCGGCGTCCAGCATCTTCTGTATCACTTTGCGGTTCTCCTCGCGGCGGAAGAACTCCACCACCTCGCGGGCGGTAGCAGGCCCGATTTCGGGTATCTGCAGCAGTTGCTCCTCGCTGGCGTTCATCAGCGCGTCCAGACTGCCCAGATACTCGGCAAGCAGCTGCGCGGCGCGTTCGCCCACGTGCCTAATGCCCAGCGCGTAGATGAAGCGTGACAGCGGCACCTGCTTGCTGCGCTCCACCGAGTTCAGCAGGTTCTCCGCCAGCTTCTCGCCCATGCGCTCCAGTGGCAGCAGGTCTTCTTTCTTCAGGGTGTACAGGTCGGCGGGGTCGCGGATGATGCCCTCCTCGAATAGCCGCTGCACCCACTTATCGCCGAAGCCTTCGATGTTCATCGCGTTGCGCGACGTGAAGTGCCGGATGCGCTCCACAATCTGCGCGGGACACGCCAGATTCACGCACCGTGCCACCGCCTCTCCTTCTGGCTTCTCCACCGGCGCGCCGCACTCGGGGCAGGTTTGCGGGCGCACAATGGGCTGTTCGTCGCCGTCGCGCTCCTCCTCCACGACAGACACCACCTCGGGTATCACGTCGCCTGCGCGCTGAATCACCACGATGTCCCCAAGCATCACGCCTTTGCGAGCGATTTCGTCCTCATTGTGCAGGGTTGCCCGCGAGACGGTCACCCCGCCGACCTCCACCGGCTCCATGATGGCTACCGGGGTCAGCGCACCCGTGCGCCCCACCTGCCAGCGTACCTCCAGAATGCGCGTGCGCGCCTGCTGAGCAGGGAACTTGTAAGCAATCGCCCAGCGGGGGCTGCGTTGCACGTATCCCAAATCCTGCTGCATCAGCACGGAGTTGACCTTCACCACCACCCCGTCCACGTCGTAGTTCAGCTCCTGGCGGCGCGCCGTCCATTCTTCACAGAAGGCGACCACCTGCTCGATGCCATCACACACGCGCGCGTGCGGATTGACGGGAAACCCCCATGCCTTCAGCGTCTGCAGAATCTGCCAGTGCGTCTCGAAACTTGCGCCCTCTATCGCGCCGATGCCGTAAGCGAACAGGCTGAGCCGCCGTTTGGCGGTGATGCTGGGGTCCAGCTGGCGCACCGAACCCGCCGCCGCGTTGCGGGGATTGGCGAAGGTGGGTTCGCCCGTTTGCTCGCGTTCTTCGTTGATGCGGCGGAACTCGTCGTGGGTGAGGTACACCTCGCCGCGCACCTCCACAAACGGTGGGATAGGCAATGGCTCATCGAACAGGGAGGAAGGAGCAGTCGCAGGTTGCCGCAGGCGCAGGGGGATAGCGTGGATGGTGCGCAGGTTCTGGGTGACGTCCTCGCCCTGAATACCATCGCCGCGTGTTGCGCCAGTCACAAACACACCGTTTACATAGGTCAGGGAAATCGCCAGTCCATCGATCTTCAGCTCTGCCACGTATTCGATACGCTGGTCAGGCGGCATACCCAGAAACCGCTTGATGCGCTGGTCGAAGGCGCGCAGTTCCTCCGCCCCGAAGGCGTTATCGAGGCTGAGCATGGGCTGGCGGTGCGTATGGGTGGCAAACGCCTCCAGAGGCGGCGCGCCCACACGCATGGAAGGCGAGTCGGGCGTGCGCAGGTCGGGGAACTGCTCTTCCAGCTGCAGCAACTCGCGCATCAGGGCGTCGTACTCAGCGTCGGAAATCTCGGGTTGATCCAGCACGTAGTAGAGATAGTTGTGGTGTTCAATCAAGCGCCGCAGCTCTTCCAGTCGCTTTTGCGCCTGTTCGCGGGTGAGTGTGCTCATGGGTATGCCTCCTTGCGCCATGTTCCATCGATTTATACGTTTTGCGGGCACAGGCTCCCTGCACACCCGCCTGCAGGGCAGGGTTTCTGCCGAGCCGCTGGCATTTTCTTTCACCGTACCGGATGTTGGTTATCCGGTTGTGTTCGCGACGAAGCATGCCTCTTCCAAAAACATGGGGCGTCGCAGGCTAACCAGTGCAGTTACCCTCTAAAAATCACCTCACAAAACCGATAATCTCACCGGTATCGCTCCTCTAAAGAAAACAGACAACGAGCGTTTTGAGTCGTCACTGTTGCCAGCTCCTCGAGGGGAACGTTCTTCAACGAGGCGACCATTTGGGCAATCAGCGGGATATAGGCGGGCTCGTTGCGCTTGCCGCGGTGAGGCATCGGCGCGAGATAGGGTGCATCTGTTTCCAGCAGCAGGTTATCCAGCGGCACTTGCTGTACGACCTCGCGCAATGTGCGGGCGTTCTTGAAGGTCACGACGCCCCCTATTCCCAGATACCAGCCCATCTCCACCGCGCGCTGGGCGTGATGCAGTTCACCGCTAAAGCAGTGCAGCACCCCACGCAGGGGATAGCGAGCCAGTGTGTCCAGCAGGTCATCGTAGGCGTCGCGACAGTGGATAATGACCGGCAGCCTTAACTGCAGGGCCAGATGAATCTGCTGTTCCAGAGCGTGCTGTTGGGCATGTTTCGGTGAGAGGTTGCGGTAGTAGTCCAGACCGATTTCGCCAATTGCCGCCACACGAGGATGCGATGCCAGCCGGTGCAACTGGAGCAGGGCGTCTTCATCACACTGCACGGCATCGTGCGGGTGGATACCGACCGACGCCCAGCAGCCGTCGAGCCGTTCTGCAACCTGCAACGCAGACTCGCTGCTGGCGAGGTCGTATCCTACGACAATCGCGGTGTGTACGCCTGCCTCCCTAGCGCGGTTCCAGACGGAACCTGCGTCGGAAGCGAAGTCCCGATGGTTCAGGTGACAGTGCGTATCCGTCCAGATGTTCATAACATCATGATGCCTGAAGGGATAGGCGCCTGTCAAGAGTACGAGGAACCATATCTTGTAAACAAACGTCTAATAAATGCATACCAACAGGAAGTATACCAGCAGTACGTTTCGCAAGATTCGGAATCCAGCGCAAAAAACTGGTATGGCGTGCAGCTGCAACTTATGGAATGCATTCAGAGGATAACCAGGTGCCGCCTACCACGTGTCAGATTGTTGATGTAAGGAGAGGTCGACCATGCCACAACTGAGAAAAGACCCCGTCACCCGGGAATGGGTGATAATCGCAACGGAGCGAAGCAAACGCCCGTCGGATTTCAAGACGAGCGAGGTCATAGAGAAACGAGCGGAATACGTGCCGGAATGCCCGTTTTGCCCCGGCAACGAGCATCAGACGCCGCCGGAGGTGGCTGCCTACCGCAAGGCGGGAACCTGTTCGAACAGCCCGGACTGGTGGGTGCGCGTGGTGCCCAACAAGTTCCCCGCACTGGCTATCGAGGGCGACCTGGAGCGGAGTGGCATCGGCATGTACGACTACATGAACGGTGTCGGTGCGCACGAGGTGATTATCGAAACGCCTCGCCATGACCACCACCCTGCGCTGATGCCCGAACAGCAGCTGGAAGAGGTCATCTGGATGTACCGTGACCGCTCGCTGGACCTCGCGCAGGACAAGCGGTTCCAGTACATCATGGTCTTCCGCAATCACGGACGTGTGGCAGGTGCATCGCTGGAGCATCCGCACTCGCAGCTGATTGCCCTGCCCATGGTGCCTGCCGATGTGCGCCGGCGCATCGAAGGCGCATCTCTGTACTATGACCTGCATGAGCGGTGTGTGTACATTGACATGGTGCGGCAGGAAGAGCGATTCGGCGAGCGCGTGGTGGTGGCGAACGAGGAGTTTCTGGCTTTCACGCCCTTCGCGTCCAAATACCCGTTCGAGACGTGGATTGTGCCGCGGCGGCATCAACCGTCCTTCACGCAGATCGACCGCGAGCAGGCGAGGGCGTTCGCGTGTATCCTGAAGGAAGTGCTGCTGCGCATGGATGTTGCGCTCAACCATCCACCCTATAACTTCACGCTGCACACCGCGCCGATCAACCAGGAGCGCAACTACCACTACTTCCAGTGGCACCTGGCGATTATGCCTCGCTTGACCATTGCGGCGGGATTCGAACTGGGCACGGGTATTTACATTAACGTAACCACGCCCGAAGACGCCGCACGCCACCTGCGTGAGGTGCAGCTGGGTGTAGAAACCGCACAGCCTGAAATGTCGGTGCCGGTGCATTAGACGCAGGTCGCTACCAGACCATCGGCTTACCAGAACTCTCGCCCTCCAGACAGCGCACCGAACGCCCTCTGGAGGGCGAGGCTGTTGTCAGGGCGTCGCCATCAGGTCAGGAAGCGATTTTCGTACTTGCCGCCTCCATTGCCAACCGCACCCGCCGTTCGACGGCAACCGGCATTCCATGGTCGTCTACCACTTCGACGCTGCCGCGTATCACGCGCGTTTGCCAGCGTACGGCGTGGGCAAACTCCTCGCGCCCCTCCCACAGGTATGGCACGGGCAAGAAACCAGCCCAAAAGACCGTATATAACCCCTCTGCGCTGTAGGGGTCGGGGATGCTTTCCTCAATCGCCTTCAGCACGGTGCGCGCCTCCCGAAGCAACTCCTCCGTGCGCGCTTTCACCTCGTGATGCTGCGACATATCCTCCAGCTCACCTTTTGCCCGCAGACGGCGATACTCCTGCAGTGCGGCAATGGTAATCTGGATGCTCTCGTTCACTACGGGCGGATCCGCCAGATGAGACGCTTCCGAGTAGCTGACCACATGGATGATAGGCGGACTGTTCGGATTGTGCGGCTCGATGTCGTCCATCAGGGCGGTCACCGCTGCCAGCTGCGCTTTCGCGCGTTCCAGATTGGGTGAAAAATAGTCGAGCCCCGCCCGTGGTTGCAGGATGACCTGAAACCGTTCGTCCTCCAGCTCACGCACAAGGGTCAGCAGCGCCCGTGACTTCGCCAGGTCCTGAATGCCCCACGTGGCTTTGGGCGTGTTCAGCATGTTCTGCAGGATCAGGGCAGGCACGCCCAGCCGCTTTGCCGTACGCGCTGCCAGCACGGACGAGACCACATAGCTGACGTCATCTGCTCCCCGGAACGCAAAGTGGTGGGGGATATTCGGCTCAAACGGCTTGCCCGACCCGGCAATGAAGCGCAGGGTCACCAGATGCTGTTGCAGGTTTTCCCGCACGGTATATGGTCCGCGTCCGTCGATCTGGCAGAACCACCAGAACGACAGCGCGTGCCAGGCGATGTGGATGGTCTCTTCATACATCCGCGCCAGCTGCGGGATGTTTTTGGTGCCCGCGTAGGTGCGCACCAGCATCGGACGTGCCGCCTGCCACACCATGCGGAACTCCTCTGGCGACTGGATGGGCACTCCGCCGCCGTTGGGCAAGCCCGTCCAATCCTCGCCAAAATGCGACTGGCTCAGCTGCGACGTGCCGATGGAGAGAACGTCTAAGTATCCTGCCTGCGCCAGCTGGCGCGTCCAGTCCAGAAACAGGCGTACCGCTGCCTCGCGGTCGGGCAGGTAGGGACCGACGTGTGCCCGCATCAGCGGAGGCTGCTGGTGCTGCTGGGTGTGGCGAATCCGCGCGACTACTGTATCCCGCGGCGTGCCGAACTCGGGATAACCGCTTCGGTCGGGGGGCTGAACTTGCAGGTGCTTGCCGCTTTCCACCAGCTCACGCCCAAAACGCAGGCGGAACTCGTCGTACTCCACTTCGGCAGTCATCGCGGCGGGGATGCGCGATGCAGGAACCCCCAGCTTGCGCAGGGTCTCGGTGGGCGTCTCGTCGCCGTCGAAGGTTTCCACCAGGTCACCGTGCTCTCGCCATACGCGCTCGCACGCCGCGGGCAGACCCGCGAAGTAGATGCCTCGCAGCGGCCCGCCCTGCTCGGCAAACAGGTGACGAGTGCGCAGCTGATACAGAAGCCTGCCGAAACGCTCTGCGCCCTCCACGGGGTCCAGGCGATAACTGAAGCCCAGCCGCGTGATGCCATGACGCCGAATCCAGTCCAGCACGATTTCCACGTTGTCCAGGTGGGAGGGGTGGTTCGCGGCGGCGCACACGAAGGCATCGGCAATCACGACCGAATAGCCGCAGTCCTCCAGCAGCTGCGCCACCGAGCTGATGCCCAGCGTGTGGGCGTCAATAGCGGGGTGTATCAGCCCGAAGACCTCATCGTTTTTCAGCAGACGCGCCATCACTTGTGCCCCTACGAGACTATACCTTCCAGTATACGCAAACGAATCTCCCGCAAGTTCCGCCCAGCCAGTCCCATCTTCTCCACCGTCCGCCCGATGTGCCAGTAGTCACAGCCGTGCATCAGGTTTGCCAGGTGGATGATGGTGCGAACGGTGGGACACGGCACGCCCAGCATCTCTCCCAGAGAAGCAATCGGCACCAGGCTCATGGGCACGTCTTCGGTGATGTAGCGGTGGTGGACGATGGGTGGCGCCTTGATGCCGTAGTATCCCTGATTGGCGCGGATGGCGTCAAACAGCGTTTTGCCGGAAGCCCCGTAGGCGATATACAGCCATTCGCGGGCGGTCATACAACCAAACCCCATCGCTGCCGCCACTGCCACCCGCTCGGCGTCCAGAGTTTCCAGCACCTGCGCCACCGACGGGGTAATGCCGTCAATGTAGTATTCGAAGTCGCCGTGCGTGCTTTCGATGCGTGCGGCGTTCAACACCGTCACCGCCGGGTGAAAGATGGCGCCGATGTTGTCCATACTGGTCTTCATCACGTTGTCTCCCGGTACGAACTCGGTATAAGCCGCGCGCAACGCCTGAATGACCTCTGGGGTACGGTACGCCGGTATCGCCGCGACGGGCACACTGTTCTTGATGCCGAAAATCTGCACCTGACCGGGGTTCAGCGCGCGGCTGGCGTAAAGTAGCGTTTGCGCCTCCGCCACAATCACGTCTGCCTTCACCCCGTGCTGCTGCAGCACATGCAAGACCTCCAGCGCACCGCCAGTACGTCCCGGGTTCAGCACGATGATGTGTCCATCGTGCAGATAGGGCGCCAGTCGCTCCGCCACTTCCGCATGACCTGTCGCCGGTAGGACGACCATCAACACCTTTGCATCGCGGATGGCTTCCTCGATGTCCGTAGTGACCAGCGGAATGTGCGCCTGCCCCTGCGGCAGGTCGGGGCGGTCTGGGCTGGCAATCAGATGGATGTAGCCCGAACGCTGGATGGGTTGAAGACGCTCTGGACTGCGGTTCCAGAGATGCACCCGCCCCCCCTTCAAAGCCAGATGCGCCGCCATCGCTAAGCCGCCGTTACCTGCGCCCAGTACGCAAAAGGTCGTCTGTGCGGGGGAATCGGTTGCAGGTTGGCTCAATGGGACACCTCCTACAGGCAGCTCCGCAGCAGGCATCGAGCAGAAACCCATGCCCTGCGTGCGACAGCACTATTATATCACACGGAGCGCAAGGGGCAACGGGCCTGGCAGAAGGCTGACACTTGCGTGGTGTTAAGGCATTGTTTGGAGGGCGAAACTCCGCGTGAGCCGTCCCCCTCCCGACCTCCCCGCGGGCGGGGATGTGTCTCACGGCTCGGCAGGAGCCTCGCCCTCCGGTGTCTGTTGCTCGCTGCTTCCAATGTCTTGTGCTCTGGCTACCGCTGTTGTCCTTGTCGGTGATGATTACGGAACGTCCCTTCCCCGTGTGCCCTGCCGGGTGAGGTTCACATCGGGCAGGTTGTTCACCGCAGGGACTATTTGCCGGCGGCGCAGGTACTTGGCATGCCCATCCGCAAACAGGAAGTTCGCACTGCCCTGCCAGCTCCAGAAACCGCAATCTGTGGCGAACGGCTCGTGATTGCTCAGCCATTCGGCAACAAGCACCTTCTGCGCGGGAAACAGTACGCCGCTTTCGTGCTGTGCTTGCACAGGTAACATGCGCAAGGCAGAAACAATTGCGCCAGCGTTCGCACAGGTACTGTTGCTCAACGCAGACGCCAGCCCGTTAATCTGCTCAGGAGAGTGAAAAAAGGCAGCGGAGTATGCGTAAGAGGTTCGCTCCCAGATCTGGGCGGCTCGCGAGTCAGAGGGACACCACAGCACATCGCTATGCTTCACCGAAACCGGCTCGCGGTAGCCGGACGGCAGGCTCCACATACGTCCTCCGGGCAGGTAGTCCTGAATCAGCACACGCCAGTTACGCCCCATCCACAGGTTGGGGTCGCCGTTACAAGGATAGTATGAGTCGTAGTCGTTCAGATACAGCTGGATTGCCATGCCGATTTGCTTCAGGTTGCCCTGGCAGGTTGCTTTGCGTGCCGACTCGCGGGCACGCGCCAGCACGGGGAAAAGCAGACCAGCCAGCACGGCGATGATGCCGATAACAACCAGCAGTTCTATCAAGGTGAAAGCGTCTTTGCGCAAAGCGTACCTCCTGAATATGGGCTGGATCTCGGGGGATGGACAATCCATCCCCCGAAACACATCAGTCGCACAGCCAGTAGTTCTCGTTCGGGTAGGAACCGCCGCCGCTGGGCAGACCTTCGGGCGACACCAGCGTCTCGTCGAACTCCTTCGACGAGGCCACGAACTTCGCGTGCCCGTCCGCGAAAATCAGGCTTCCCCCCTGCGGATGCCACATGCGGAAGTAGTCCCACGGGGCATCGAAGTCGTAGCCGTACTTCTCGTAACCCGGCACGTTTCGGCTGAAGAAGGGGAACATCTCATCGCGCATGATGCGCGTCTGCGCCGGGTTCACGAAGCTGGCGTCGGTGACAATCTTCTGCTGGTAGCCGAAGTTGCTGCACACCTCGAGGTTGTTCTGCGTGGAGAAACCGCATATTACGGTGTAACAGCAGTGGGTGAAGCGGTAACTGGAACCGTACGCCTGCCAGTAGGAGTTGGTGCCCGGCACGTCGCGCTGTTGATAGGGGCTGCCCGTGTCGCTGGGGCACCTGAACACAGGCTTGTTTTTGGTGTATGGCTCCAGCGAGACCTCCACCCCCAGATGCCCCGGCTGTCCCGCGGGCGGCTGGCTGTTGTAGGCGTGGAAGATGGGGAAGGTCTCGTCGTAATCCTGCACATACATCCGAACTGCCAGACCAATCTGGCGGGCGTTGGAGATGCAGGTCGCCACGCGAGCGCGCTCTCTGGCTTGCGAGAAAACGGGGAACAGAATCGCCGCCAGAATCGCGATAATCGCGATGACCACCAGCAACTCGATCAGCGTGAAACCGCGCTTGGCTTGCATGGTGCAATCCTCCTTTTGGGCTTTCGCGCCAGCGAAAACGCCGCCTCTCGGCAGAGAAGCGGCGTGAGGATTGGCACATCTTTCGTTCGCCACTCCGCTTCCCTACGCCGGCATTACCCGGATCAGGTTCCGAGGGTTCCCCGCCCAACGCGAGGTCTCAGCCGTGGTCGGCTCCCCTAGCGGATGCGTATCGCCCGGCGGCGATTCGCTGCGCGGTTTGGAATTGTCGATAAGAGTATACCCCCAATTGGCGGGCGATTGCAAACAGTGTTCCCCTGCAGCGAGGCAGTGAAATTGCTCTGCTGGATCCTGATGCTCGGCCAATCTTTCCAGTTCTTCACGGCGATTACGCTGCGCCGCACGTATTTGGAACTGAGCATGTGTTTGCACATGATGTCGGTTTGTTCAAGAGCGGACGGCAGGAAGAACAGGCACATCCCCACGCTAAGCCAGAACACCTGTATCTTTTGCAACAGGCAGACCTCCTTCTTCCTGCATTTTGGGCTACACGGACTGGGTTCGCCTATAAAGATACAGGTGTTTAGCCAAAATAAAAAACGGTTTTACATCACTACACGGAGGAATGAGTTATGTGGCATGCATTAGTGCGCCCTGCAATAGGGCTCATGTCGCGACTGTCTTTCGCACGAAAAATGATGCTCATCGCGGCGGTGTTTGCACTGCCGATCGCAAGTAGTCTCTTCACCATGACCCGACAAATCAACGAGGACATCGCTTTTGCACGAGGAGAGTTGCAGGGTCTGGAATATTTGGAGCCAATCACCCCTCTAGTGCAACACGTGCAGCAACTTCGCGGTGCAGCGGCTGGTTATCTCGGGGGCGACCGCTCGTTTGCAAACATCATGAAGCAGAGGCAGCAAGCCATCGCAGAAGACATCCGCAAAGTCGATGAAGTAGACCGCCGCTATGGAGAGACCTTTAAGGTTTCCCAACAGTGGAGAGAGTGGAAGCAGGCGTGGCAGCAACTGCAGCAGCAGATGGAAGAGCTGACCGCTGAGCAGAGCTTTGAGCGCCACTCTGAGGTTATTCAGCAGTTACTGCGATTTCGCAAAGCGGTAGCAGACGGCTCTGGGCTGGTTCTTAACCCGGACCTGGACACCTACTACGCCATGTATACAGTGGTGTTCGTTCTCCCCGAGCATATCGAGATGCTGGGACAGGCGAGGGCTGTTGGCAACGCAGCCCTCGCGACTAAAACAGTGCAAGAGAAAAAGAGGCGACTGAGTGCTTTGTACGGAAGCATCGCCTCTATCAGGGACGAAGCGAATCTTAGCATCCAAAAGTTGACTGACGCCAATCCCGCGGTGCGGTCGCGTATAGAGGCGGTGCTGCAAGAGGCACAGGCGAAGGAGTCAGCCTTTTTGGATGACCTGAACAAATTAACTGCCAGCGATGCTGCCTCCTACCCCTCTGCGAAACAGTACTTCGACCGTGCGACTGCCGCCATCGATGCGCAGTATCACCTGTTGAACGCCCTTCAGGAGACATTCGGTGCTCTGCTGACCGAGCGCATCCGCGAGAAAGCAGCATATCGGTGGCGAGTCTTGGCGCTAGCCCTCCTGCCAACAGTGCTTGCTATGTGGTTGTTCCTCGGCTTCTACTGGGGGGCTCGCGCGCAGATTGGACAACTGCTGATGGCATCTCAGAAACTGGCTCAAGGGGACGTGCAGGTGAACCTGCAGTCTACCTCGAGAGATGAGCTGGCTCAGGTGATGCACGGGATGCAGAGTGTGGCAGACTACCAGAAGCAACTCGCCGACGCCAGCCAGCAGATTGCCCAGGGCGACCTGAGGGTGCAGGTCAAACCCGTTTCCGAACGCGACATTCTGGGCAACGCCTTCGCCACGATGGCAAAGAACCTGCGTGAGCTGGTTCAAGAGATACAGGCAAACACCTTACAAGTGTCCTCCACAGCGCAGCAGCTTTCTGCTTCTACCGAGCAGTCGGGACGGGCATCTCAGGAGATTGCCCGCGGCAGCGAACAACTGGCACAGCAGTCTACCGAAGCGGCTCAGTCGATGGACAACTTAGACCGGGCCATCCGCACCGTGCAGCAGGGCAGCGAGGCACAACGCGAAGCCGCTCAGCAGGCGGAAGAGGGCATGAGGCAAGC
>JAIMBJ010000040.1 GCA_023511455.1 Bacillota bacterium | reverse complement strand
TGATACCATCGAAGCGTTTGGATATGTGACATTTCAAACTGGGAATTAAATGTGACTCGCCATTGGTAACAACAGGGATTTAAAGGTTGTTCCCGAAAAAAATCTGTGAGCAACCCACGCGGGTGTGTCGGTGGAGACGGTCAGCGGCGAGCAGGAATCTTTCTGCTGATGCGGAATGCAACAAGCGGGAGGAGAAGACAGATGAGCGAGCGGAGACCTTACGATTTCCTCACAGGTATTATCGCGCCGTTCTGGACGCCGGTGGACGCTTCGGGACATCTGGACCTCGCGGGCACGCGAGCAATGGTAGACTACCTCGCGGACACCGGTGCAGTGCGCTCTATCTTTGGGCGTAGCGGTATGGGCAAGTGGTACACCTTCACCATAGAAGAGACCAGACGCTTTACCGATGTGCTGGTACCCGCCTGTCGCAAGCGTGGGTTGGGTGTGTTGATTGGCGCGATGGGCGAGTGCATCGGCAGGGAGAAAGGGGCACGGCCCGACCCACAGCGCTACACCGAGCAGAGCATCGAACTGACGAACTACGCACAAAAGGCAGGTGCCGACGCGGCGGTGCTCATCATCCCGGATATGCTACCAGCGGAGGGGGTTCCGCCAGCGGAGGTGGTCTGGCAGTATTTCAAGACGGTGCATGACGCCACCCGTTTTCCGCTGGTGTTGTATCAGCCGGGTGGTACTAACCCTGCCTACTGTTTGACCGCCGATCTCATGCGGCGTCTGGTGACTCTGCCTCGCATCGTGGGGCTGAAGCTATCTACCGACAGAGAAGAGGTCTTCGCTCCGATTGCAGAGGTGGTGCGGGGTAGCGGTTTCGCGCTCATCGCTGGCGACGAAAGCTTTTACCTGCGTGCGCTCGAGCTGGGCGCCTGTGGCGTCATCGGGGGAGGGTGCATGTCGTGGCCCGAGGTGTTGTGGGCAGTAGGTTACTACTATCGCAAGGGCGACATGGCTCGGGCGCGTCGGGCGCAGGAGACAGTTTGGCAACTGGAGTCCATCAAGCGCGAGATGGACGGGTGCGTGCTGTGGAAGCAGGTGATGATTGCAAACGGGGCAAAGTTCCAGCCTTACGACCGCAGTGGAACTCCACCCTATCCCAAAGAGGTCGTGATGGAGGCGTTACGGGAGTGGAGACAGCTCACTGCTACGTATCGCCGATTGTGTCACGCGCAGCGCACCCGCATGAAGGTGGCGTAAGTGGCGTGGGATAGTACGCGTTATAACCACGAAGCGGCGCGCGAGCGCATGGTGCAATACCAGCTGGCGGCGCGAGGCATTACGCATCCGCGCGTGCTGGAGGCGATGCGTCGGGTTCCCAGGCACCTGTTTGTTCCACCGGAGCGGGTTTACGATGCCTATTCCGACCATGCGCTGCCCATTGGTGAGGGGCAAACCATCTCGCAGCCGTATATGGTCGCGCTGATGACGCAGTTGCTGGACCCTGCGCCTTCCCATCGGGTGCTGGAAATCGGCACGGGGAGCGGCTATCAGGCGGCGATTCTGGCGGAGCTGGCGAACGAGGTAGTCACTGTGGAGCGCGAGGAGAGTTTGTCACAGCGCGCCAGAGAGGTGCTGGAATCGCTGGGTTACCGTAACATCACTTTCGTGGTGGGCGATGGCACGGAAGGCTACCCACCGCTGGCACCGTATGACGGCATCATCGTCACGGCGGGCGCACCCTTTATCCCGCAGCCGCTGGTGGAACAGCTTGCGCCCGGAGGCAGGCTGGTCATACCCGTCGGGCATCGCTACGAGCAGGTGCTGACGGTTGCCGAAAAGGATGAGCAGGGCAAGCTGCATATCTCCGAGCACGGCTATTGTGTGTTCGTACCCCTTGTCGGCAAACACGGCTGGCGCTCCGAGACCGATGGTGAATGGGAGCCGGAGGGGATTGTATAGATACAGGTTCGCCCGGCGGAACACTCACCGTCCCCTGTGGCTCTTCCACTCGCAGTAAGCCTCCACATGGTACAGGTTGTTCAACAGGGGTTCCGTGTAGGCGATGGCGCCGTGTTCCGCCTGCCCGATGTGATGTTGTTTACCCACATGGTTGTTCCAGTCCACGCCTTCGGTGAGGAAGCCGTACTCGCCGTAATGGTGTTTGGAGATAGCGGTCAGAATGTCCAGCGCACGCTGTTCGTAAAGTCGCTCTCCACTGAGGCGGTGTGCTTCCAGATAGGCGAGAGCGGCTTCCGCGTTCTCCCACAGGTAGGCGGTGTCCCAGCTGTCCTCCATGTATAGCAGCCCTTTGGTTGCCACACCGTTGCGGTCCTCGTGCATGACGAACCGTTCCAGCCCAGGCAGTATCTTCTGGAGCGCGTATGACTTCAGGGAGGGGTCTCCCAACACGTCTGCAGCGCGGACAAAGGTGCGAAAGGCGATGGCGTAAGCGACGTTCTCCTGCCTGTCATAGGTGTCGTGGTTCACGCTGCCGTACAAACCTCCCGCTTTCTGGAAAGCCTCTATCCCACGTTGCAGTTGCGGACGATAATCCGCCAGCCCCCTGCGCGTGAGTTCTGTCCACATCCACAGAAAGTGTGTGCCGTCGCCGCTGCAGTCAAAGATGGGATCGTTACCACCTTCCGCGGCAAAAGGATACGGCTCGCCCTGCAGGGTGATTCGGCGCGGGAACCAGCCATTGGGCAGGGCAGGGGTAACGGCGCTGAGCCAACGAGCAGTGGTGCAGGCGCAGGCATGGAGTTTTTTCTGCAGCGAGGGCACGGCTGTTCGTTCCCCGCATTCCAGCATCTGCAGTACCACTCGAGCCACGCTGCCGGGGCAGAACCAGTCGCGGTTATGCTTGAAGTTCAGATAAAACGTTCCGTGGCGCACATCGCGGTAGAGCCACTGCAGGCGGTCGTGCACGTCCACAAAGTGAGCGAGAGTATGCTCTATCAAAGCGTTGCCTGCACGGATGCAATCCTCTCGCCCGAACATAGTTCCGTAGCGCAGCAGAACCGATGCCCCACCCAGGCTGTTTGCCGCCCAGCCGGGACCTTCCAGCGGACCGAAGTCGTGCCACAGTTGCGGCTCGCCCTGTGGGTTGACGAAGGTGGATGTTGCCCGCAGATGCCCGTCACACGGCGTCAGGCAATGCAGTGCGAAGCGCACCGACTGCTCGGTGCTATGGGCGATTTGCTCTTCAGGTGTGTTCATGGGTTCACTCCGGTAACCGCGAACAGAATGGGAGTTGCCATCTCGTCGGTGACTCTGAACTCGATGGCAGCGATGGTCTTTTGCGGGTGCGGGTTGTCCCAGCGCAAAGCGCGCAGGGCGACGGTTGATCCATCCGCGCATTGCCCCCGCCACACCACTTTGGCAAAATATGCCGGGCTGATGTCATCCCATGCGCAGATGTTCACGCCGTACTCCAGCGGGATGTCCTCGCTGGTGTTGTCGGTGTACCAGATGCGGTATCTGCCCACGAGCCTGTTCCTGTCGACCTGCCAGCCGGTGGCGTGCAGGAAGTAAAGCGCGGACGCCCTGCGACCGACAGGCAGGTGTACCATGCGTGGCAACGATTGTGCGGGAAGCATGAAGCTGGCAAGGGCCACAGCCGACGGCTTCGCCGGGTCCGGTGACAGGCGAAACCGCACCCCTCCCAGCGACTGTTCGCCGCGCGGCAGCTGGCGCAGGTCGTGTTCCGCTCCCAGTCCAAGCCAACCCTGCGTGTTGGTCTGTGCTGCGCTGATGTTCATGGCTTCGGAGATGTCCAGCGCGAAGCCGGCTCTTGGGCGCGCGGTTAGAGGTCGACGCTCAAACAGATCCATGAACAGGTCGTCGGGCGAGTAGGGCAGCTGGTCGGGCGGGGGACTGCTGTTGCTCCACGCGTATTCTGCTGCCAGCACGAACGCCGAGAACTGGGGAAACGCGGGCTTCAGTACTGCCTCGCTGATATTATAGCCTGCCCACGTACTCTGCAACAGTCCCAGGATGCCTGCCTGTTGCGCCGCCTTCGCGAAGTTGTAGATGTTCATGGGCGTGTACCAGGTGGTGGCAATCACCTCGAAACCCGCTTGCTGGAACACGCGCAGGTTTTTCTGCACGAACTCCTCCGCAGGGCGCGGCTGGTAGTGCCAGTCGCAGATGATGATGTCCTTCGGCAGCATTTCTCGCCTGCGCTGCGCCTCTTCCGGGCTTTCGGCAAACGCCGCCATGTCCGCAGATTCGCTGCGATGCAGTAACATATCGCCCCACATCATGGTGCGGATGTTACGCTGTTTGAAGCGGTTGTAATGGTGCAGTACGTCGTCCACGAAAAGCTGCGTTAGCCCGCGCCGCTGGCATTCCTCGTGGTAGGGGAACCTGCCGAACAGGTTCACCTCGTCGTGCCCGATGTGGAAGAAGCGCGGTACGAAGAGCTGCAGAGCCTCGTCGTATACTGCATCGATGAAAGAGTAGGTGCGCGGGTTCAGCGGGCAGTAGGCGCGTGGATTCTCGGGGTCTTCGGTGATGTCCAGGTTCTGTCCGTTGCGGAAAATCCACTCGGAATGGCCCATCGACTGTACCAGCGGGATGACCTCCATCTGATGCTGTTGGGCGAAGGCGATAACCTGCCGCAGGTCGCGTTTGTCCATCGAGAAGTCCACAGCGATTTCCGGCGCGCTGTCCCACCGGGTGTACTCGCTCTCCAGCACCAGCGCGTTGAGCTTCAGGTGTGAGAAAATGCGCTCCATCAGCTTTTTGTGGAAAGGCAAAGCGTTGTTGCCAAGGAACAGATGCGCGCCACGAAACTGGAGGGATGGGTAGTCTATAACCAGCACTCTCCTCAACGCGGCGCCCTCCGGACGCGCCTGCAGGCATTGCTGCAGTGTTTGCGAGCCGTAGAACACCCCTCGCTCATCGCTGCCGAGGACTGCTGCCGCCGACGCCCCTACCAGCAGAGAATAGCCCTGCTTCTGTTCAGGCACCTTGAGCAACGATTGCCAAGCTCTCGGAAGGCGGGAGAGGCAAGGTCTCAACCCGAACAGCACCGCGTTGTCCAGGCGCGAGGGTATTCCCGTGGCTACGGGTAGCGTTAGCCCGTAGCGGTCTCGCAGCATATTTGCAAAGGACTGGGCGGCAGAAAGGCTTGCTTTATCCATCGCCACCACGCGAGTGCGTGCGTTGAGGGGCAGAAATCCTTCACGCCACTGTACCTGTTTGGGTTGGGGCACCAAAAGCACGGGGCGTACTTCCACGCCGACAGCATCTTTCATCGGCACGATTCGGGTAGCAACCGCGACGCGCTCAACGGGTTGTACCCGTTCAACGGGGGTAAAGCGTATGGTAACCCGCAGGGTGACCGGTAAGCCTTTCTGCAGGGGGAACTGCAGATAACCCAGCCACAGGGTGGGAGCCTCTCGTGCCCAGCCCTGAGAGTTTTTGCGACCGTCAAACAGGATGATGTCGGGGTTGTCGCCTTCGGCGGTGATTTCCAGCGTGCCGAAGCGGGTTTGCAACGTCAGCTTGCGGAATCTACGCGCAAAGGTGCTGTCGTCTCTGTCTGCCGTTCTGGCGACGGCGGGGATGGTCCCGCTGAGGATACCGTCCGGCGTCTCTGCGGTGTACGTCGCGCCGACCAGCGGCTGCGCCCGCAGGTAGCCCACGCAGTACTCGGCGATGGCAGGCACATCCTGCGTGATGGCGCAACGCACGGTAACCTGTAACGTATAGTCGTCCAGCAGGCGCCACTCTTCGGTAGCAGTGAAGGGCGAGTCCAGCCTGCCATGCTCTGCCACAAGACGCCTTTGCGAAGATTCTGCCCGCACGCACGGAGCGGTGCCGCCGCTGGAGTAGTAGGGTGTGTTCCAATCGGGGGTAGCGGATTGCAAGGAGGTTTTGCGGATGAGGCTGATACCTGCCAGCCTGACCTCTGCGCCGTTCGTGCCGCGATAGGTTACCTGTATCCATGGAGATTGGACGCTCTGCGCTTCCGCAAGGCAAAGCACACCCATCAGCCAGAAAATCCACACCGTTCTGCTCCACGAGTACATCTTCTTTGCCTCCAGTTGTCAGGTAATGGTTGCGTGCCAGACGCGGCGGACGGTATCTCGCTGAGGCGGCGGTGGCGGTTGGGAGTACAGCCGTTCCAGTACCGCTACCACTACTGGTATTGCCACGTCGGGATTGGGATAAAAACCGCCGATGCGCCACAACCAGCCCCAGCCTCCCAGACGGTAGCCGCCAATGAAATCATCTCGCTGTCCCGAGACAAGGGCAACATGGGGTGGGGCATCGGGGCTGCGTGGCAAGCCGCGGTTGACCACACTGCGCCGTGCCGAAACCTGTTCCGATAACCGCTCTCCGAGCCATCGCCGTCCTTCTTCCGGAACGAGCAGAGGCTCTGGGGGCTGTTCTACACTACCTCCGCCCACTGGTAGCCCCAGTGTTTCCATACCTCTCGTGCTGACGACTTCCTGCCTCCAGCCGTCGCGCTGTGGGTAGCTTGCGATGAAAAACGAGTAGCCAGCTGTCTCCCACCAGATACCCCCATTTTGCACGTAGCGTTTGATGCGCTCCAGCATCGACGCCCATCCCCCTTCGGCAGGAAATACCTCCCCATAGGGATTCACGATAGCGAACCAGCGGGTAACGCCCGCGTCCAGTGCCCGGTTGAGCTCAGCTGCGCTGGAAATGGCACGAACGGGGACTTTCCATTCTTTCGTCAGGCGTGATGCTTGCAGTGCGCGGAGCCACTTTTCGGGCGTGATTGTGCTCCACACGGGAGAGAGACCAGGCATGTCCAGAACACCGATAGCGGGCTTCGGCATCCAGTCGCGTGGTGCTCGTTTTGCCAGCGTAGCAGGTGGCGCCACCTGCTGCCGCGCCGGGGCAGTTGGGGTAGTGAGGGAAAGTGTCCCGTCCCGTGCCGCTGTTTGAAAGGTCACGCCACTGTCCCAGTGCAGGCGCAGAGTGGAGCGTTGCCTGCCCTGCCAGGGCACGGCGAGAGATTCTCCTGCCCGGGCGTAAACCCACAGGTCGGCGTGGGAAGAGCGGTTTTCTATCACGAAAGAGACGCCTTCTGCGTCGAACACACGCTTGCCAGCCGCCTGCAGGTTCGCGGCGAGCATTCCCTCTCCCACCGCGTAGTAGCCGAAGGATGCCAGAAAGACCCCCTGTCGCCCGACGGTAACCTGCTGTGGGTGGGGGTTCAGGTTGGCAACAACCCGCACCCTGCCAAAGTCCGCCCGCAGGATGCCCTCTCCCTTACCGATGCGCTCATGCCGAAAGGCGCGGAGTGGCTCGCCGATATAGCGTGCGCAGACCGACTGCTGGAGTCGGCTGAGCCAGCGCAGCCACTCTCGGCTGCTGTCACAGGACAGGGCGGTTGCGCTCACGCGCGCGCTGATGCCAAACCCCAACCCCAGCACCCATGCCAGCACCTCGCGGTTGGTGACGAACTGTCCCAAATCATGCATCACCATCGCGGCTTTGTCGTGGGCAAGGAACTGGGCGAGCGGGAAAACCTCCCATGCGTGTGGAGGAAACTGCTCCCGCAGCAGTGTGCGCCAATCGGGGGCATACTCTGTCGGTATCAGCGACCATGCCATGCCACACAGCTGAGACTCGTATTCCGCGACCTGGTCCCAGCCGCTCTCAGTGGAAAGCGGTACAACGGCACTGTCTTCCGCCACCATGCTGAGCAGTCCCTCGGTATAGGCATACGGCGACGGAGAGACGGGGTTCGTATCGTATAGCCAGCCGCGTGCGCCACACTGGTCCTGGAACAGAATGTCCACCGGGAACTGTTCGGTAAACTGCTGACGGGTACGCCGATTCGCCCGCTGCACAGCAGGATGCCAGAAGCAGATGGTGTAGCCCTCGTTCTGCCCGTAACGCTCGCGCGAAAGCTGTCCGTCCAGCGTGCGCAGGAGTGGTGCGTCCCCTTCGCGCTGGAAGGTGGGACCTTTCGGGTCATCGCACCACCAGGTCGGGTTGGTGTAGGGCATTACCAGATGCCCTCTGCGTCGGGCTTCGCGCAAGAACGCGGCCAACTCCTGCGTTGTGCCGAAGCCGGGATGGGGCGGAAGGTGGTCGGGATACTCTTTGTCGAAACCGCCCTTCAGGTAGTCTGCGAAGTGGATCAGGCTGGGCACGGGCAGGTGAGGCAGTGCCTGCAGTTTCTCGCTGGCGTTACCAGCATAGTAGACGAGCACCGCGCGTTTGAACCGTTCCAGCAAGGGGCGGCGCATCTTTTGCGACAGGCGACGGTGGATGCCGTTGGCTTTCGCATACATCTGCAGTGCCTGCTGCGCCGTTTTACCGACATGCACGCGCACAACGGGGGCGCGCCAGCTGCTTCCAGCGGGCACATAAGTGCCGAACGCCCTCTCGGCATAGCCACCATTTTCGTCACCGCCCCAGGCAAGCCAGCCGGGAATAAAAAGATGCTCGCGATCCCAGGGTTGCCAGTTGCGCGGCTGCACCCGATACAGGGAGACGTTGCCTGCCTGCGTTTCCCAGTGCAGGAAATCGGCAAAGGCGGGGGGATAAATCACTCGTATCGAGAAGTATTGTACCGGCTGCAGAGCGTAGAAGAATGGGTAACCTCCCACCTCGAACCAGTGCCCGCCGTTTTGCACGAAGTAGCGTATGGACTCCAGTGTTGCCTCGATGCCTCCCCTGGGAGGGGCAGGGAGCCACTCTCCGTAAGGGTTGATGACAGCGAGATATGAGCCTTCGCGCAGCGCTCGCAACAGCTCCGGCACGGAGTGGAATTGCTGCAGCCGGAGCCGTCCACCGCTGGAGGCTTCCAGTTCCTGAAGGCTCTCTTGCCACTCGCTGATGGTGACTGCCGCCCAGCCTCCGCTGCGGGGGGCATTCGTAAGCACAATCAGCCCAATGCGTCCCTGCACGCCCAGTTTCTCCAAAACTCCCGTTACCAGCGAGCGGACTATCCCTTTTTGCGCGGATTCCACGCGCCCGCCCACGCGCCACAGGTAACCTGCACCCATCTGCCGTGCGCCGAAGTACACGCCATTTGGCGAATCCACGAGCACCACATCCAGATGCTCGCGACGGGAGGGACGGTTCACGATGGCGCGTGCGCCGCTGATACCAGCAAGGACTCGTTCAGGAAGCCAGCGGCTTGCCTGTGCGGCAGGCTCTATCTCTACCGGCGGGTCGTCGTCCGCCCGCTGCACGAGCGCACCACCGAACAGGCGGATGTAGCCATCTGGACCTGCGGGTGCTGGCCGCCATGCGGACGGACGGTCTTCTGGCTGTTGTCCGAAGAAACTTGCGGTGAACGCCGCACCGACCGACTGATTGCCGTCCATGGGGCACACCAGCCGCACCAGCTGGGTATGGTCAAACCGGCAGCGTGCCGGAAGGGCGAAGTCCAGCACCGTTTCCGTATGTGGGCTAACCTCGCCCATCCAGTCGATGTACTCCGCCTGTGCGATGACCTGTACCGTTACCAGTGCCTGCGGATGGCTGTAACGCAGGTACAGCGTGTTACCCCGTATCTCCGTTTGCGGAGAGAGGCTCGTTGCAGATAGCTTATCCCCGTTGCGGAAGCGAAGATGCCACAAGCCATATTCACCACTGCGGAGGATGGGCTTCTGGCTTCCGCGGGCTATCAGCGACAGAATAGAGCCGTCGGCTACGCTCAGCGCGAGCGCATACGTGCCTGTGGTAACGATGTAGCGGTCTTTTTCCTGTCGCCAGACAGGTGCAGCGGGTGATATTTGCGTCGTCCTTCGGATCACGTGTGCACCTCCTTTGGGCGCCACGCGGCACCTTTACACATCGCAGATTTGATAAGCCTTGCGCAGAGCCTCAATGGGGTCGCCCTTGGGACCAAACTCGTGCCCGATGAAGCCATCGAACCTGGTCTCCTTGATGGCGCGCATGACCGCGGGGTAGTAGATTTCCTGCGTCTCGTCGGGGTCACGCCGTCCAGGGTTGCCCGCCGTGTGGAAGTGTGCGATGTACTGGATGTTGGCGCGGATGGTGCGGATGAGGTCGCCCTCCATAATCTGCATGTGGTAGATGTCGTAGAGCAGCTTCACGCGCGGCGAGTTCACCCGTTTGCACACCTCCACACCCCACCAGGTGCGGTCGCACTGGTAATCCGGATGGTCTACCTTGCTGTTCAACAGCTCCATCGCGAGCGTAACGCCTTTCTGTTCCGCGTAGGGTGCGACGCGCTTCAGCCCCTCCGCACAGTTGGCAATGCCCTCTTCATCCGATATGCCCCGTCGATTTCCGGAGAAACAGATCAGCACAGGGATATCGTATTGTGCGGCGAGGTCGATATTCCGCTTGAGTTCGTCTTCGATGCGGTTGTGGTTTTCCTTTCGGTTCAGTCCGTCGGTGAGCGAGGCGTGCCCCACTATCGTGGCGATGCGCAATCCGGCGGCGCGTATCTCGTCCCACGTTTCGCGCGGTGCCATCTCCACACCGTGAAAGCCGATGCGCTTGAGCTCTGCGATAGCCTGCTTCAGGGGCAGTCGGCTCACCGGCCACCACGTCACCACCTGTTTCAGCTTGCGCGGGGGAGTTTGTTCCTGTGCGCTGGACACATGGGGTAAAGCCGTTAGAGCCAGATTCGCTGCCACCAGGGCACCCTCCCTCAGGAACTCGCGTCGCGTCAGGCGATTGTCGGAACGCTCTGCCACTGTTCTGACCTCCTCAACCCGTGCACTCTGCAAACAGGTTCGTTAGAAGCAGGAAGGAATCCTGCGGGGGCAGTGGTGGACCGCTTGTATTGCTGTTTACGCGGAGTGGGACGGTGTATGCTGTGGGAAGGGATATGCCCGCCACGAGGTGAAACGTAGCGCGAGACGCAAACGGGCGTCCAGCAAGGGCAGATCCATGTACCGCGAAAAGGTGTTCCACAAAGCGGATGTCGTCAACGCGGCGGAGGAGAAGGTTGCGGTTTCCATTCACTGGCGGGCAGTACGTGCGGTGGTATGGGGTTTGGCTCTGGTGCTGATGCTGTGTGCTCTCACCACCCACTCCAACCTGATATACCGGCGATATATCACCGCCTCTTCTCTGCCGAGTGGGGCGGTGTTCTTCTTTTTCCTGACGGTGGTGCTGAACGGCATCCTGAAGCGCATCCACGCCAGCTGGGCAATGCAGAAGTGGGAACTGGGCATCGTGTTCTCGATGCTGTTCATCTCGGCGGCGATACCGCAGGCGTCCATCGGGCAGACGCTGGTGACGCTGGCAGTGGCTCCACAGTATTACCCCCGACGCGGCGGGGTTCCATACGCTGAGCAACTGGGCGATGCCATCCCCTCGTGGTTGCTGGTGCGGGACAGGGAAGCGGTGCGGGCGTTTTACGAGGGGCTCGCGCCGGGGCAATCTATCCCATGGGGTGCGTGGGTGGTGCCGATGCTCGGGTGGACGGTGTTTGCGCTGGCTTTGCTGGGTGCGATGGGTTGTCTGGCACGCATACTGTCGCACCGGTGGATTGAGGAAGAGCGTGTAACCTTCCCCCTGATGGAGTTGCCGTTGGAAATGATGGGGGCGGGCAGTGAGGGCGACCGCTTCTGGCGCAGTCCGCTGTTGTGGTTGGGGTTCCTCATCCCGGGCACCATGATCGGCATCGGGCAGATGCATTCCTATTTCCCCACTATCCCCGAAATCGGGCAGATTATCACCTGGCGCATCGGCGAGGGGTGGCAGACCGCGCCGCTGAATGCCCTGCGCGACTTTGTGTTTCCGGTGTGGATGCTGGTTATCGGCGTCTCTTACCTCATTAACGGTGAGGTGGCGGCGTCTATCTGGGTCTTCCACATGCTGTATCAGGCGCAACTGCTGGCGTTTGCGTTCATGGGCTACAACGCCGCCGCCCCTGTGGGCACCACCACCTTCAACCCGATGGACTGGATACACCACACGGAGTTCGGTGCGTGTGTGGTACTGTCCATCAGTATGTTACTGCCAGTGTGGGGTGAAGTGAAGAAGGCATGGCGTGGTGACGACAGTGCGCGGGTGCCGCGTGGGGCGGTGCTGGGTTTCCTTGCGGCAAATGGGGCAATGCTGTTGTGGGCACTGGCTGCCGGGCGCAACGTGATACCCGTGCTGCTGTTCTTGCTGGTGCTGTATGCGATTGTGCTGGCGCTGGGCAGGATGGTGGCGTCGGGCGGCGTGTATCTGGTGGATAACGGCTACGTGCCTGAGCGGCTGATACACGGACTAACAGGAAGCCTGTGGCAAAGCAACGGTGGTTTGTGGATGCTCAACGCGCAAAACGCACTGGTGGGACGGGCGGACATGAGCTTCCTGTACTTCGCCCTCAACGACGAGAAGTTCCGCCACGAGGCGCGTTTGCCCCAACGCGTGCATCTGGCAGGAGTGGTTCTCTCAGTGCTGGCGGCGTTGCTGGGAGCGTATTTCTTTATCCTGTGGTGGTCGTATCAGTATGGGGCGGTGAACTTTGCCGCATGGCCCCTCTCGTGGAACGTACCTCAGCACCTGCAGCGGCTGATGGGCGATATGGCATTCCGTCAGCCTCCTTCGGGAGAAGTATGGAGCGCGACCATGGTGGGGGCGGGTATAGGGTTGTTCCTGCTGGTGATGAACCGGCAGTTCACATGGTGGCGCATTTCACCACTGGGATTTGTCATCGCCAGCAGCCAGAACGTGAGCGGGCAGATATGGGGCGGCGCGTTTATCGGTTGGCTGATTTCATCGCTGGTGAAACACTACGGAGGAATGCCCGTGTACCGCAAACTGCGCCCGTTCTTCCTGGGGTTGATTCTGGGCGACGTGGTGGTTTACTGCACTGTGGTACTGCTGGAGTCGGTGATAGGAGTACGGGGAGCAGGCTTTTAGAGATGCATGTCAGGCGATGCAGTAGCTCGCACGTTTTCAGCAAGAAGGGTGCGCGCGGATGGTGAAAGTGCTTGTTCAGAGGGATTTTTTACCTGTCTGCGCCCTATAAAACCACGCGGATTGGCGTCTCGCCAAACAATTTTCGAAAATTTCTGCCCGTAAACCCCCCAAAACCCTTTGTACGGTACGAATCTTGCATTATATATGGGATGGAGAGCCTGAGCAGGCGCACCCTGCTACCCCGAGGAGGGAAGGGAAGTCCGCCTTGCACATGCAGTACATGTAATGGTTTGATTTGAGGGAGAGGAGAGCCGGCAGTTGCGGCACTCGTTGCAAATCGCAGGGCCACGGCGGGACGAAAAATTTTGTGGTGGGTTTAAGGATTCCCTGTTGACAAACCTGTACCGGTGCGCTACAATAGGCTCAGGTAATCCATCCAAGTAACACTCTAAGAAAGGAGATGGAAGGCGAGTATGAAGGGTCTACGCTTCTGGCTCGTAGCAGGTGTCGCTTCCGCGACGCTGACGCTGCTCAGCCTCAGCCCCGCCAGTGCATTGCAGTTCTGGATTTCCAAGGCGGGTGAGAGCACGCCCCTCACCGAGCTAATGGTGGCGCCGGGAGATGTCATTAACCTCTCCGTGTGGTTCCAGCATGATGTGCAGGTCAAAGGGCTGGAGGTCATGTTGGGCTGGGACCGCGCCAACGGAATGGGCATCTCCGCAACCCCCCTCGACCTTGAGATCGAACTGAATGGGACACTGGACACTGCGGTCACAAACATTATGACCGACCTCGGCAGCCCAACCTTTAAGGCTCTAGCAGGGGCGAGAGGGAGCGGGGCGCGCCCATGGGGGTTGCGCATCGTCTTCGCTAGCCTCACCGGCATCGATGTATCGGCTGGCAAGAAGGTCTTCGACATCAGTCTGAAGAACACGGGACTGATGCCGGGAGATTCCCCCTACCCGGTAGTCATCCATGACGCGGGCACAGGTGCTTCCTACACCTCGTACGTGATTCAGGGCGATGGAAGTGCAGCTCGCCCCGGCGGTAGCTACACGCTGAACCTGGTACCGGTGCCGGAGCCCGGTAGCCTGCTCGCGCTGGCTACGGGTGTGGTCGGACTTGCTGGCATGGCATTGCGTCGTCGACGCGCGTAAGGCACAACGGATTTCCTCAGATGAATCAAGCCCCCGAAAAGGGGGCTTGATTTTTGCCCTCACCCCCGCTGCGGGGCAACATTGTCTTCACCCGCCTTCGAGTGTATACTGTAGGTGTACACTTCACCTGCCGAGGGAAAGGATGCTCACTCGTGCCGTTGTGTTGAAAGTTGCCTCTTTGCCCCCGGTACGCCACTGGATTACCCGTGGGCGACCGTTCCGTAAACTGGTTGACCGTTTTGTTGCCGGAGAATGTCTTGCCGATGCCTTGCGCGTCGCTTCCCAGCTGCGGTCCCGGGGCATGAACGTCTCTATTGACTATCTGGGAGAGAGCGTGCGCGACCGGCAGATGGCGGAATCGGTCGTCGAAGAATATCTTCGCGTGTTGCCAGCAATGGCTCAGCAAGGGCTGGACGTGCAGGTATCGCTGAAGCTGACGCAGCTGGGACTGGATATCGACGAAGCCTTCTGCAAACAGAACCTGGAACGCATCCTCCAGCGGGCAGGAGATGTTGGCGGCTTTGTGCGCATCGATATGGAAAACAGTGTATACACACAACGCACGCTGGACCTCTTCTACAGTCTGCACGATCGGTATCCCAACCTGGGCGTTGTGATACAGGCGTACCTCTACCGCAGCGAGGCGGACATCCAGCAGCTGGTGGGATGCAGGGCTTCGGTGCGATTGTGCAAGGGGGCATACGCGGAGCCTGCGAGCGTCGCCTATCCCAAACGCCGCCAGGTGGACGAGGCGTACCGTCGCCTGATGCGGAATCTACTGCTACACGGGCATCGCCCTGCCATTGCCACGCACGACGAAAGCATCATCCGCGATGCCATTGCCTTCACCCGCGAGAACGACATTCCGCCTCAGCGGTTCGAGTTCGAGATGCTGTATGGCATCCGGCGCGACCTGCAGGAGCAGCTGGTGGCTCAGGGCTACCAGATGCGCGTGTATGTGCCCTACGGGGAGGCGTGGTATCCCTACTTCACCCGAAGGCTGGCAGAGCGCCCTGCGAACCTGTTCTTCTTCTTGCGGCACGTGCTGCGCTAGATGCTACAGCGCCTTCAAAATCTCCACCACCTGCGCGATTTTCTCATCGTAGCGCAGCGCGTTCTCACGCACTACACGATGGAGCAGTTCCAGTCGCTCGTGGTCAATCTGGTTGTGCGCGAAGAGGGTAATCGCTTCGGG
Organism: Bacillota bacterium; assembly: GCA_023511455.1. Classification (NCBI taxonomy): domain Bacteria; kingdom Bacillati; phylum Bacillota; species Bacillota bacterium. Next base: position 9,619 of record JAIMBJ010000040.1, on the reverse strand, counting down.
AGAGTGCATCTCGCGCAACACCAGGCATACCTCATCGTCATCTCGATACACCCGCAACGTATAGGAGCCATCGATGACGGTGGCGTAGGTGTCTGCTTCACCAACTGGCTCCCACATCAGGCGTTTGTCACGGGTTTTGTCGATCAAAACCTCCACCAGCTCGGTGAGCGTCTCATGGCTGCTCATACAATTGCCCTCACACGAAGTATTTGTACGCTCCCATTATCGGCAGTTTGCGCAGAAATGCTGCACCGCAAGAGTACGGGTATCGGTGACACCCTTGACACCACGTCCAAAGGTGGTTACAATCTGCAAGGAATTTGCACCCGCCGCGGTGCTTTTTGAACCTCCCATACGTCTTGTGTTATGGAAAACGGTAGAGAGAGTGAAGAGTCACGACTGGTCGCGCGGTTCCGTGCGGGCGATATGCAGGCGGTGGAAACGCTGTTCTGGCGCTACGCCGACGCCGTGCTGGCGTATGCCACGCGCCTGCTGGGCAACCGTGCGGATGCCGAAGAGGTGCTGTCCGAAGTGTTTCTCCGCGCCTTCGAAGGATGTATGGGCTATCGTGCGGAGGGCACCTTCAAAGCCTGGTTGTTTCGCATCGCACGCAACTGTTGTATCGACCGCCTGCGACAGCCTCGCCTGCTGCGACTGGAAGACGGAGGCGAGCCTGCGTGGGGGGGAGACACCGCTGAGATTGAGCTGCGCGTCGCGGTGCAGCGGGCTCTGAAACAGTTGCCAGAGGAGTATCAGACGGTGCTGCTGTTGTGCGATGTGGAAGAGTTCACCGCGAAGGAGGTGGCGCAAATATTAGGGCGTAGCGTGCCCTCCGTGAAGGGCATGTTATACCGCGCCCGGACGGCTCTGCGCGACGCGCTCTCGGAAGAGTGGGGGGAAGAGACATGAAGTGCACCGAAGTGCGCGAGCTACTGGGTAACTACATGGACCAGGAGCTCACCGAGAGCATGATGCAACGCATCGAAAGACACCTGCTGCGTTGTCCTGCCTGCGCGTATGAGGCGCGCTCGCTGGAGCAGGCACGACAGCTGCTCCGGCAGGGGGTGGAGACGCCGATGGTGTCGGAACAGATCGGCGAGCGCGTATTGCGCCACATCGCGGAGCGCTTCCCGCATCTGCAACAGGTGCACCAGCCGGAGGAGCCGTTCTCTCTGCCGTTGCTACCCGAAGACTTCGAGGAGTGAGGAGGTTCATCATGAAGGTTATCACCACCCGTAAAGAACTGCTGGAGGGCGTACAGACCGTGGCGCACGCGGTAAGCGGACGCAGCTCCCTGCCCATCCTGCAACACATTCATCTGAGTGCCGATGGCGACGGTTTGAAACTGACCGCTACTGACCTCGAAATCGGCATCGAGTGCTTCGTGCCTGCCACCGTGGAGATGCCCGGCGATGCCACGACGCCTGCCAAGCTGACGCAGGAGGTGTTGTCGTCTCTGCCCGATGCCGAGGTCAAGTTGAGCGATGACGCTACCCATGCTGTGCTGCTCAGCTGCGAGCGGTCAGAGTACAAGCTGCTGGGGCTGTCGCCTGCGGAGTATCCCTCTTTGCCCGAGGTGAGCGAAGCCACCTCCTTCGCCGTGCCCGCCGATACACTCAAAGAGATGATTAAACAGACCATCTTCGCGGTGAGCACCGAGGAAACCCGTGCCATACTGACCGGCGTGCTGGTCGAATACGACGGCGTCACCCTGCGCATGGTGGCGACCGATACACACCGGTTAACCGTGCGCTCGCACCTCGCGGGAACAAATGCTCTGGAAACACCGCTCACTGCAGTGATACCCGCGCGTGCCATGAACGAGTTGGCGCGCATTGTGGGCGACTACGAGGGCGAGGTTGAGGTGCAAATCGGGCGCAATCAGGCATCCTTCCGACCGGTGGATGACCCTCGCCGCACTTTCCTGATTACCCGCCTGATCGACGGGCAGTTCCCGGCATACCAGCGCGTCATCCCCACCACCTACACGAAGCGGCTGACGCTCACGACCGAAGAGTTTCTGCGCGCCGTGCGCCGCGCCAGTCTCGTGGCTCGCGATATCAGCAACCGCGTCATCCTCAGCACGAACGGTGAGTATCTGATTATCGAAGCGGAAAGCGGGCAATCGGGCAAGGCGCACGAGGAGGTAGAGGTGGTGCGCGAGGGCGACGACATCACAGTGGCATTCAACGCGCGCTATCTGATCGACGTGCTGAGCGTGATCGACTCCGAAGGGGTGCATCTGGAACTCACGGAGTCGCTGCGTCCGGCGGTCATCCGCCCGGCAGACCAGGACAACTACCTTTGCGTGCTGATGCCGATGGCATTGACGTAGCGACACACAGGCAACTGCCGTGCCTGCTGCCAGCTCTCCCCTCTCCCGCAGCGTCGGGAGAGGGGGCAGGGGTGAGGGCAACGTCGGTTCACCTAACCCCCCAGCCCCCTTCCCTGCGAGGGAAGGGGGAGTGCAGGACACCCCTCTCCCGCGGCGTCGGGGGAGGAGCTGGGGTGAGGGCAAACACCCCTCTCCCGCAGCGTCGGGGGAGGAGCTGGGGTGAGGGCAAACACCCCTCTCCCGCAGCGTCGGGAGAGGGGCAGGGGGTGAGGGCAACTGGCGTCTCGCTTCAACCGATGACCGCGCTAACGGCGTTTAATATCTGCCGACGATAGGGCAGCCAGCGTTCTCCCTCGTAGGCGCAGTATACGCGGTTGCTCAGCAGCACCACGAAAAACTCGGGCTGCCGATTCAGCAGGATTGCTGTGCCTGTGAAGCCCGAGTGCCCGATACAGCTTTCGGGAAGCAGATTGGCGCGGGGAAGCAGTTCGTTGGGGTGGGTGAACCAGCCGAAGCTCTGTCCACCGATGCCCGGTATCTGATTGTGGAATATCTGCTCGATGGTCATCCTTCCCAGCACACCGTCGCCTCCCCGCAGCAGCATCTGGCAGAAGCGGGCGAGGTCGTTCGCGGTGGAGAACAGTCCCGCGTGCCCGCTCACGCCGCCCATTGCCCACGCGTTAGCGTCATGCACCTGCCCGCCCAGGGTCTGTCCTTTGCGCCAGGGGCAGTTTGCGGTCACTGCTACGCGGGGCAGAAGGTGCTCGCCCGGGTTATACAGGGTTGCCAGCATTCCGGCGGGCAGGAAAATGCGCTCCCGCGCGTAGTCGGCGAGGCTTTTACCGGAGGTACGACGGACAATCTCGCCCAGCAGGATATAGTTCAGGTCGCTGTATTCGTAGTCTACCTCTGGCAGGCGCGCAGGGGGCGTTTGTAGCACCGCCTGTACGAGCCCATCGCCCTGTGCCTGCTCGTAGAAGGGCTTCCAGGCAGGCAAGCCCGAAGTGTGCGTGAGCAGATGCCGCAGGCGTATGCGCTTGAACCACGCTGGAGCCTCACCGATCAGCGACGACACCGGATCCTCCAGCTGCAGCACCCCTTCTTCCACCAGAGCCATCACGCTGGAGGCGCAGGCTACCGGCTTGGTGAGCGAGGCGAGGTCAAACAGCGTGCCGCTGTCAGCGGGTGTTCCCTGTTCTGGGTCTGCCAGCCCCGCGCTGGCGGTATGCCATACCGACTTCGAATCGCCCACCGCTACCACACAGCAGGAGTAGATGTTTGTCGCGATACCCTGTTCCAGAAGTAACTGAACCTTTTGCCAGCGCGCACTGTCGTTCATTGTATCTTCACCGCCGTGATATGTATTCGGAAGTAGATTACGGGGGGCGTTACATCCGAACCGCCCCCCACTGTTCCCGGTGACTCACCGGGCAAAGCATCGACAGAGTTCTACTGCATCAACCCCGCCACCTCGGCGAAGTCCGCCTTCAGGTGCTGGTACAGCTTGCGGTAGAGTGCATAATACGCCTCGTAGGCACGATGGGCATCAGGGTTGGTGGGTGTGTTGCTGACCACCTCGATCGTGGCATGGCAGGCTTCGGGAACGCTCTTCCACACGCCCGTGCCCACACCTGCCAGTAGCGCCACACCAAAGGCCGGCCCTTCGTCCACGTTGATGGTCACGTGGTCATAGCCCGATACGTCGGCGAGGATTTGCCGCCACACCGCACTGCGTGCTCCGCCGCCAGATGCCCGTACCTGCGTAATCGGCAAGCCCATCTCACTCAGGATTTCAAACGAATCGCGCAAGCCAAAAGCCACTCCCTCCAGTATCGCGCGGGCGAAGTGCGCTCGGTCGGAGCGCAGGGTGATACCGAAGAAAACGCCTCGCGCGTGTGGGTCTGCGTGCGGGGTGCGTTCGCCGGTGAGGTAAGGCAGGAAGATTAAGCCTTCCGTGCCCAGCGGAGCCTGTGCCGCCTCAGCGGTAATCAGCTCGTAGGGGTCTACTCCCATTGCGGAGGCGACGCTCTTCTCCTCGGTAGCGAAGGCATCGCGCCACCAGCGCAGGCTTCCCCCCGCCGATAGCATCACACCCATCACGTGCCACTTGCCGGGCACCGCGTGGCAGAAGGTGTGCGTGCGCAAGCCGGGGTCTACCACCGGCTCATCGGCAAAGGCGAACACCACTCCCGAAGTGCCCACCGATACCGATACCACGCCCGTCTCCACGATGCCGTTGCCCACCGCGCCCGCCGCCTGATCGCCGCCGCCGCCTACAACGGGTGTGCCCTCTTTCAGTCCAGTTGCTGCTGCCGCTTCGGCGGTGATGCGTCCGGTGATTTCGGGCGACTCGTACACTTTGGGCATCCACTCGCGCGGGATGCCGATGGCATCCAGCACCTCGTCTGCCCACTGGCGCTTTCGCACATTGAACAGCGACGTGCCCGAGGCGTCCGAGACCTCTGTCGCGTACTCACCGGTGAGCAGGTAGCGGATGTAGTCTTTGGGCAACAACACCCTGCGCACACGGGCGTACGCCTCTGGCTCGTTATTGCGCAACCAGATAATCTTGCCTGCCTGAAAGCCCGTTAAAACCGGGTTAGACGTCAGCTCCACCACACGCTCACGCCCGACCGTTTCGGTAATCCACGCGCACTCCGCCGCCGTGCGCTGGTCGCACCACAGGATGGCAGGGCGGATCACCTGATTATTCTCATCGAGAAATACCGAGCCGTGCATCTGCCCGGACAAACCGACGCCCTGCACCTCTTCGCCGGTGATGCCTGACTGACGCAGCACTTCACGGATGCTCTCGCAGGTAGCTCGCCACCAGTCAGCGGGTTCCTGTTCTGCCCACAGGGGCTTCGGGGTATACAGCGGGTACTCACTGACCGCACGGGCAACCACCTTTCCGCTCTGGTCGATGAGCAGTGCCTTGGTACCGCTGGTACCCACGTCGACGCCCAGCAGGTATGCCATCGTCACGTACCCTCCTATACGAACTGGCTCAGGTATCGCTTGCCGGCAAGGAAGCCCTCTTCGCGTCCGAATGCGCTGTCCTCATGTTCGATGGAGAGCACGCCATCGTAGCCGACGGCTCTCAGCGCGCCGATATATTCGCCCCAGCGCACCGCGCCGAAGCCGGGAATCACGTAGCGCCACCAGCCATGTGCCTGATTACCCAGCCAGCGCAGTTTGTCCTCGCGGATTTCGGTGTCTTTGGCGTGTGTGTGGAAGATACGTTTCCCGAAGTGGTGCACCGCCGCGATGTAGTCGATGCCCTGCCATATCAGGTGCGATGGGTCAAAGTTCAAGCCGAAGTTCTCGTGCGGAATGGCGTCGAACATGCACTTCCAGTGCTCCAGACCCTGCATGTTGGTAGCGTACCAGTTCTCCAGTGCGATCTTGATACCACGCTCGCCCGCGTAATCCAGCACAGGCGGGAAGACCTGCATGCAATCTTCCTGAATGGTCTTGAATTTATCCTTGCCGGGCACGGGCATCCCACCCAGAGTACACACCACGTCGACGCCCAGCAGCTTTGCAGCGTCCACCGCTTTTTTCAGAAGGTCAATCACCCTCGCACGCTCCTGCGGGTCAGCGGGCGTGGTATTGGTGTACATCGCCAGACTACTGATGCGCAGTGCACGTCGCTCCATCAGTTCCAGGACGCGGTCGGCGTCTGCCTGCGTGAAGTTCGTGATGTCGATATGTTTGGAACCCGGTCCCGAAGCGACTTCGAGTGCAGCGAAGCCGTGCTCGCCCGCGAAGGCTGCCACAACCTCCAGAGGTTCTCCACCAAAAGGTGCGGTCAGTATGCCAATCTCCATGCTGTGAACACTCCTTTCCTCTGTGCTGACAAGGTTACGGTACGCTTTCTGGAGCAGGCGGGAGGATTCCTGCAAGTGCGCGTTTTTTGGTCAGGGTTGTGGTTGGACAGCGGAAGAATAGACCGCGTGTGGCTTGACGTACGCTCCGTTTTGGACTATAATAATAGCGCGGAGGTCGGGGTGTAGCTCAGGTTGGTAGAGCGCTTGGTTTGGGACCAAGAGGTCGCTGGTTCGAGTCCAGTCACCCCGACCAGCGGTGCGGGGGTAGCTCAATGGCAGAGCTCCAGCCTTCCAAGCTGGCGGTGCGGGTTCGATTCCCGTCCCCCGCTCCATAATCTGACAGTTTTTGGGCTTCTCACAACACTGCTCCACTGCCCACGTTAACTACACGCGAACCCGCATGACCAAGTGATACAATCCGCCCGTATTAATCTGCGCGACTGCCTGCCTCCAGCCTGCGCTTGCACTCTTCCAGAATCTCCACCGTGCGTGTGGCACCCACGCGGGTCACACCGATGGCACGCACATCCAGCAAAGCGTCCAGCGTGCGAATGCCGCCAGCTGCCTTCACCTGCACGTGCGGTGGCGAGTGTTTGCGCATCAGTTTCAGGTCCTCGATGGTGGCGCCGCCCGGCGCAAAGCCCGTGGAGGTCTTCACAAAGTCCGCGCCCACCTCTGCGCATATTTCGCACAGCCGGATCTTGTGCTCGTCCTGCAGGTAACAGTTCTCGAAGATGACTTTCACGATGCCGCCGCGCTCATGTGTGACCTCCACGACGGCGCGGATGTCATCACGCACGTAGTTCCAGTCGCCGCTCAGCACCTTGCCGATGTTCACCACCATGTCCAGCTCGATGCCGCCGTCGTCCAGCGCCTGCTTCGCTTCGGCGACTTTGATGGCGGTGGTATGTCCGCCGTGTGGAAACCCGATGGTGGTGCTGGGGAGAACCTCGCTGCCTGCCAGCAGATCCGCACATCGCTTCAGATAGTAGGGTTTGATGCATACGCTGGCGACATCATACTCCCGCGCGAGCCAGCAACCGGCTTCCAGCTCGGCATCGGTCAGTGCCGGGTTCAGCAGGGAATGGTCAATCATTTTGGCGATGTCGCGATAGGTGTAGTCCATGGCTTATCTCCCTCCACTCATGAACTGGCGCAGGTATCGTGCGGACTGGCACAACGCGTGCTTGCGCGTTTCCAGCGTTTTCTCGTAGGCGCGGTCCTCCACTTCAATGCACACCGGTCCCTCGTAGCCGACGTCGCTGAGCACCGAGAAGAACTTGCCCCAGTCCACATCACCCAGACCGGGCAGCTTGGGCACGTGATACTCCAGCGGCGTGGCAAGGATGCCCACCTCGTCCAGCCGATGCCTGTCAACGCGCGCGTCTTTCGCGTGGATGTGGAACAGTTTGTGGCTGAACTCGCGCAGGGGCTTCAGGTAATCCATCTGCTGCCAGACGAAGTGTGACGGGTCAAAGTTCAGTCCGAAGTAGTCACTGGGTATCTCTGCGAACATCCTGCGCCAGATAGCGGGCGAGGTGGCAAGATTCTTGCCGCCGGGCCACTCGTCGCGTGTGAAAAGCATGGGGCAGTTCTCGATGCCGATGCGCACGCCAAGGCTCTCGGCGTAGCCGATCAGCGGTTTCCACACCTCCACAAAGCGCGCCCAGTTGTCTTCGACCGAGCGCGTCCAGTCGCGCCCGATAAAGGTGTTCACCAGCCCGATGCCCAGCTTCGCCGACGCGGCGATCACCTTCTTCAGGTGTTCAAGGCATGCGCTGGCTTCCTCCGGGTTGGGGGAAAGCACGTTCGGGTAATAGCCCAGACCGCTGATAGAAACGCCGGTGCGCTCGCAGAGTGCTTTGATTTCCGCGATTTTTGCATCGTCTAAAGTAGCCACGTCGATATGGGTGACGCCAGCATAGCGTCTCTCCGCCTTACCAACGGGCCAGCACATGATCTCCACGCAATCAAAGCCCTCTTCGGCAGCGAACTGCATGACCTCTTGCAGAGAAAGGTCGGGTAATATCGCGCTGACAAACCCCAGTTTCATGGGGCGCACCTCCCTTCATCACATCTCTATCTTCTATTCTTTCCGTCGCAAGAGTTACCCTTCGCCGGTGCAAAGCGATGGCGGGGAGAACCGTCATGCCCTGTCGCCATAGCCATCCGGGTGAGCAGAGTGCCACCGCCACGCGGTTTCGATGATGGTATGCAGTTCCGCGTACTGGGGTCGCCAGCCCAGTTCCCGTCTGGCACGCTCTGCACTTGCCACCAGCCGCGCGGGGTCGCCCGCACGGCGCGGAGCCTCTTCCTGCGGGACAGGATGCCCGACGACCTCTTCGGCGGTGCGGATGACCTCGCGCACCGAATAGCCCAACCCGTTGCCCAGATTGTAGGCAGTGGTGGGCGCGCCGCGTTTCAGCGCCTCATAGGCGAGAATGTGGGCGTCCGCAAGGTCGGTAACATGGATATAGTCGCGGATGGCAGTGCCGTCGGGGGTGTCATAGTCCGTGCCGAATATCCTGATCACGGGGTGTTTGCCCAGTGCGGTCAGCAGCACAAGCGGTATCAGGTGCGTTTCGGGGTGGTGGTCCTCGCCTAATTGTCCCTCGGGGTCGGCACCGGCAGCGTTGAAGTAGCGCAGGCTGATCGAGCGCAGCCCGAATGCCATGTCGTACCACCGCAACATCTGCTCGAAGGCGCGCTTGGTCTCGCCGTAAGCGTTGGTCGGCTGCTGCGGATGGTCTTCGGGGATGGGTATCTGTTGAGGTTCCCCATAGGTAGCCGCGCTGGAGGAGAAGATGAGATAGGGGACGTGATGTTCACGCATCGCCTCCAGCAGCGTGTAGCCTCCGACAACGTTCAGACGGTAGAACTTCGCGGGGTCGGTCATGCTGTCGGCAACAGATGCATAGGCGGCAAAGTGCATCACACATTCTATCGGGTAGCTGGTGAACAGTGCGTCCAGAACCTCCCTGCTCGTATAATCGCCCTGCACGAAATCACCACCAACCACAGCCGCCCGGTGCCCTGCTTCCAGATTGTCCAGAGTGATGACTTCGTAGCCGCGTTCGAGCAGTCTTTTCACACAGTGCGAGCCGATGTAACCAGCTCCGCCAATCACGCAAATCATCCGTCGTCCTCCTGTGGGGTGTTTCCTCGCGCCCTCATCATTATAACACACGAGCCAGACGCTCCCGTGCGGTGCCTTCGCTTGACAACCTGCTCGCGCGGTTTTATACTCGTTTCAGCATCTTCTGTGGCGAGGTGTCTGACATGCCGGTGGTTTGGCTTCTCTGTCCAGATGCAGGTTGGCGTGAGCGTTTACGGCAGTGCCTGCGCGATGGCGCGGGGTTGGAGGTGCGGTTGAAGCCGTGCGCGTGCGACGCGGTGGTGGTCGCGGAGCCGATGTTCACGCCGGCGCAGGTGGGGACGTTGCAGGCGTATGTGG